>JAKASC010000183.1 GCA_021828245.1 Acidobacteriota bacterium | reverse complement strand
GAAGTTTTAGTCACCACCGATTGGGTGGCGCAGCATGTGGACGACCCGAAGGTGCGCCTGGTGGAAGTGGACGTGGATACCAGCGCCTATGAGAAAGGGCACATCAAAAATGCCGTGGGTTGGAATTGGACTTCTCAGCTTCAGGACAACGTGAGGCGTGATTTACTGGGCCAACGTCAGTTCGAGGAGCTGTGCAGCCAGTCGGGCATTGCCCCGGACACCACCATCGTGCTTTACGGGGACAACAATAATTGGTTCGCCGCCTACGCTTTGTGGCAATGCAAGTATTACGGCCACCGCGACGTGCGGTTGATGAACGGTGGACGGAAAAAATGGGAGCTCGAAGGCCGGCCTTTCACCACCGAGGCTCCCAAAGTCCCACGCACCCAATACAAAGCCTCCCCGCCCGACGAAAGCATTCGCGCCCGCCGAGAGCTGGTCTTCAAAATCATGGACCAAAAAAATGCGTACTTGGTGGACGTGCGGTCTCCGGATGAATTTACCGGCAAGGTGATTGCTCCCGCCGGCATGACGGAAACGGCCCAGCGCGGCGGGCATATCCCTACGGCCCGCAACATTCCCTGGTCCAAGGCCGTTAACGAAGACGGTACCTTCAAATCATACGACGAATTGGTTCAGCTTTACGCCGCCCAGGGGGTCAAGCCCGACAAGGAGACCGTTGCATACTGCCGCATCGGCGAGCGCAGTTCGCACACGTGGTTTGTTCTCAGATACCTGCTCGGGTTTGAAAAAGTTCGCAACTACGACGGAAGCTGGACGGAGTGGGGCAACCTGGTGGACGCCCCGATCGAGAAGGGTGAAGCGGCCGGCGCGCAGGCCTGATGCCGTGAATTGCCTGGCCGTTCGCCGTAAAAGCAATCGCCTGGAGTCGGAGGGCTGGTCGTCGCTGCGGCTTCAATAGCGAAGAAGCAAAGGGAATTCTGCATCGGTTGGGAACTTCCCGGACCACTTCGAGGCCCATCGGAGACATTCGCGCGTCGAATGCTGATTGCTGTCTGGATGGATTGACCCAACCACCGTCTCCGCTGTCTTCGCCTCAGCCGGTCTGGTTCTCGATCGCGTGTTTCTCTTTGTCGTCGGACGACGACACGCTGTCTGCGCGACCCTCTGTTCGCCCCATTAACCAGCCGCAGCACTAACGCTCTCGAAACGACTTTCGTTGACACCCAACTACCCCCGTGCTAAAAAGAGATCATTGCTCTGTGTTGCTTCAAGGGCCTGTGGCGCAGTTGGGAGCGCGCATGACTGGCAGTCATGAGGTCGAGGGTTCGAACCCCTCCAGGTCCACCAGCTAAGCTGCTTAATTCAAAGCAGATACATCTCCACCTGATTGCTCGTGTCCCTTTTCAGGGAACATTAAGGGAACAATTGGAAACAGAAGAGCTGACACGCGCTCCATGGCCTCGCGTTTGGCATCCTTCAGCGGATGGGTATAAGTCATGTTGATTCGTGCCGTCGTGTGCCCCAATAAACAAAGATTGAAGCACCGGTAGCGGCACGCCCTGATTTCCTTGGAGAGTCGCGAACGTGTTGCGAAGCGAGTGCCAGGTAAATCGCACTTCAAGCGCAGCGCAAACTGGCTTGACGTTGCGATTGAACAGCGTGCGATCATCCCGTGCCGGCGGGCGTGGGTTACCGGCGCGAGGCGATCATTAAAAGCATTCGGCCTATCACGAATCCAGTCGAAGTAGCGGACGGGTGAGGGCATGACCCGTCGATTGTAAAACGGTTCGGCGGCGGGCTTGCTCTCCCCAGCAAGCCCGCCATCTCTCCCATCCGCATCATGCTCACACACTTCAACCCCACAGGGGGATACGATGTGAGTAGGCTCTACCAATGAGGTTTAATTTTTGCGTCGCGCGCGAGAATTCATTACAATAAGGAAGAGAGCAATCAACAAGCCTACGGATGGCGGAAAACCTTGAATTGCCCCCTTTGCGATGAGCGGAAGCCACGACGTTTTTGTCCGGCGCGCGGTGAGAATATTTGCAGCATCTGCTGTGGCACAGAACGCGAGGTGACCATAGACTGCCCCTCCGATTGCATTCACCTCATCGCGAGCCGACGACATGAGGAGCAAAAGCCGCTGCAGAAACCCGACAACTTGCCGTTCGACGACGTTTCCATCTCCAAATCCTTCCTGCGCACGCACGGAGATCTTATTTTGGCGCTCAGTTATGCGGTTTGCGCCTACGCCCGCGATCACCGCGAACTGACTGACCGGGACGCCCTTCAGGCGCTTGAGTCCTTGGCCGCCTCCTACCAAACGCTCGCCAAGGGGATACTTTACGAGAAACCACCGATGGTGCCTTTGCAACGCGGACTGTACGACGCTTTGAAGGAGGGAATCCAAGCTTTCCGCAAGGAGCAGGAGCGGAAAGGAAGCTTGGTCGGCAGCCACGATGCGGAGGTTCGAGACGGCTTGATTGTGCTCACCCAGGCTGGCGCGGCGAGGCACAACGGACGCCCGCGCAGTCGCGCTTACCTCGACTTATTGAGGTCCCAGTTCGACGCGGATGAGTTCACTCCAACCGCGGTGCGCATGATTACTCTGCCATGAGGCATTAAAAGTTTAGGTGGGCGCCGATAGGCCATGCGCCGTCGGTGGTGAGCAGGAAGACATCGCGGGACAGCACGCAACAAACCTTGACCCACGTCGGACTATCCAAATTGTCATGAGCCAGGTGGACGAAGTTCGAGCAGCCGCGGACATTGTTCAGATTGTGGGCGGTTACGTGAAGCTGCGCAAAGCGGGAGCAAACTACATGGGGTTGTGCCCGTTTCATCAGGAGAAGACGCCGTCGTTTGCCGTCCATCCGGTCAAGCAAATCTTCCATTGTTTTGGCTGCGGAGTGGGAGGAGATGTCTTTAAGTTCGTGATGCTGATCGAGAACGCGAGCTTTCCGGAAGCTTTGCGGCGCGTGGCGGAACGCGCCGGGGTGAAGCTGCGGGAAACCGACATCTCCGCGGCGTCCGACGAGCGGACGCGAGAACGCCTCACCCTCCAAAAAGTGAACGAGGCGGCGGCGCGATTCTTTGCCGAGCAGATGAGCGGAACCGCTGAGGGGCGGGCGGCGCGGGCGTATTTGGCGGACCGAGGAGTGAGTGACCAAGCCGTCAGCCGATTCCGGCTCGGGTACGCTCCGGCGGACGGCCGGGCCCTAGGGCGTTATTTGACGTCGGCTGGGTTTGAGCCGGAAACCCTTGAAAAGAGCGGACTCATTGTCCGCGATGGTGACGGAGGGCGGAGCCTGGACCGGTTTCGACGGCGAATCATGTTTCCCATTGCGAATGAAAGCGGCAAGGTGGTGGGCTTTGGCGGTCGCGCGCTTGGCGACGACCAGCCCAAGTATCTGAATTCTCCCGAAACGCCGATCTATTCCAAGGGGCGCGTGCTCTATCACCTGGACCAAGCGGCCGGGGCCATCCGCAAAGCGGACGCGGCGGTGCTGGTGGAAGGCTATATGGACGCGATTGCCGTAGCTTCGGCGGGCGTGGACAATGTGGTGGCCAGTTGCGGTACCAGCTTGACGGAGGCGCAAGTGCGGATGCTTGGCCGTTATACGCGGCGAGTGACCGTGAACTTTGATCCGGATTCCGCCGGCGTAGCGGCCACGGAGCGCTCGCTCGACCTGCTGCTGGAGGCCGGCTTTGAAGTCAAAGTGCTGGCCCTTGGGGGCGGGCTGGACCCGGATGCTTTCGTGCGGCAGCGCGGCGCGGAAGCCTATCGGGCGCTATTGGCCGCGGCGCCGGACTATTTGGATTATCTCACCGAACAGGCCATCGCGCGCCACGGGCTTGATACGCCGCAAGGCAAGGTCGCAGCCGTCAACGCCGTGCTCCCTTATCTGGCCAAAATTCCCAATCGCTTGTTGCGGCAGGAACTCGCGGCAGGGTTGGCTTCGCGGCTGAAGGTGGATGACCGAGCTTTGCAGGAACAGTTGAAACACGCCGCGTCACAGGGCAGAAAGGAAGTGAGTGCGCCTCTCTCCACCACCACCTCACCGCTTGAAACCAAACTCCTGCTGGGTTTCCTGGACAATCCGGCGGTGCTCGACCGGCACTGGCCGGCCATCGCGGAGGACCAAGAATGCATCGGCCTTGCAGCCCGCGAGGTTTTTCAGAAGATGATGGAGGTCCATCAGCAGGAGGGAAAGGTGGACTTTCACCGCTTGCGCGAGAGGTTAACAGACGACGCGCAGCGGTGGTTCGATGAAAGCCTGCTTCGCTCGGGGGAGGCGCCCTCGGAAAGTGAAATCGAAGCTTACTGTCAAGCCCTGGCGCGCCGGAGAGCGGAGGCCGAGATTCGGCGACTTCGCGTCGCCATCGAGGCGGCGACGCGCGCCAACGATTCGGCGCAATTGGCTTCGCTCATGCGGGCTAAAGCTTTCTGGGACAGCCAATTGCCGAAATTACAGAAAAATCGTGAAAGCGCCGATAAAAAGGTCTAACGCAGAGGGGGCAGAAGTCATCTAATCAAGAAGAAGGAATGTGGGCACGCGGATTGACTTTCGTGTAAAATAGGGGCTGCCGCGCGTGGCGTCGGCGGGCGCCCGCTAACGGTTGAGCAAAGGCGATGGGCGTCGGTCCTGCGTAGCCTTTCACCCGCGGGGGAGGCGAAGCCGTTGGCATTCGAAGAAAAATTTGATCAAGTCAGCAAGCTGATGACTCTCGGCAAGGAGAAAGGGTATCTCCTTTACGACGAGGTCAACGAACTCCTTCCGTCCGACGTCCACTCGCCGGAAGACCTTGACGACCTGTTGTCCATGTTCGACAACGCGGGGATCGAAGTCCTCGACTCGCCCAGGGTGAAAGAAGGTGAAGTGGAAAAGGGCGAGGAATTCA
>JAKASC010000182.1 GCA_021828245.1 Acidobacteriota bacterium | reverse complement strand
CGACCAGTCGGAGACGACCTTGGCGGGATCAAACTCAAAACGACTCCCCAAACCTCGGCAGGCCGGGCAGGCTCCATAGACGCTGTTGAAAGAAAACGAGCGCGGCTCCAGAACCGGAACGCTCCATCCACACTCCACGCAGGCCCATTCCTGGGAGTAAAGCCACTCCTGGCCGTTGACGACGGTGACTTGAACCAGCCCATGCGCCAATTTGAGGGCGGTGGAGATGGAGGCGGTGAGGCGGTTTTCAATGCCCGGCTTCAGCAGCAGCCGATCCACCACGACTTCAATCGTGTGGTTGCGGCGCCGATCCAACTTGATTTCTTCGTCAAGCTGGCGAAGCCGTTTGTCCACCCGAGCCCGAAGGAAACCTTGCCGCGCCAGTTGCTCGAAGAGTTTGCGGAACTCTCCTTTGCGGCCCCGTACCACGGGCGCCAGAATCATAACCCGCTCGGCCCCGTTCTCCGCCGAGGGGTTCTGTGCGAGGGCCATGACGGAGGCCACCATCTGCTCGACCGACTGACGGGAGATCGCCTTTCCGCATCGAGGACAATGCGGAATGCCGATGGTCGCGTAAAGCAAGCGCAGATAGTCGTAGATTTCAGTGATGGTCCCAACTGTCGAGCGAGGACTGCGGCTCGTGGTCTTCTGTTCGATGGAGATCGAGGGACTTAGCCCTTCCACCAAGTCCACATCCGGCCGCTCCATTTGGTCGAGGAATTGTCGGGCGTAGGCGGAGAAGGTCTGCACATATCGGCGCTGCCCCTCCGCGTAAATAATGTCGAAAGCTAAAGTCGATTTGCCGGAACCGCTGAGCCCCGTCACCACGGTCAGGCTGTGGCGCGGAATCTCGACGTCAATGTTCTTGAGATTGTGCTCTCGTGCCCCCCGAACTCGGATTTCGTGAATCATCCGCTCTGCCGCCCGTAACGACGGGTTTCGACAAAAACCCAAATTCTCATGCTAGACCGCTGAAGAACGAGGGGTCAAGAACAATCGGTCGTCTTGAAAGTTGTGAAGGCGGGTGGCCGCGATGCCTGGCAAACGAGGATGACTCCCTAGCCGCAACACCGTTCCTTGTGTTGCAGGTCTTTACGCATAGCGTGCCGGAAGCGTCTGTGGGGCTTCGCTTCGCCCCGGTGACGGCGGGAATCATCGTCGCTCGACATACCCGCGACGGCAACAACCACGTCGCGGGTACCAAGGCCAGGCCGCCGCAAGCTGCTGACGAGCGATTGGGGCTGTGGTCACTCACCAACCGCGTACCCCTAAAGCTGCGTCGGCTCGCGATATTCTCCAAACACGTGTCGTAGCGCGTCGGCAATTTCTCCGACGGTGGCATAAGCCTGGACGGCCTCGAGGATGGCGGGCATAAGATTCTTCTGCGCGCGCGCCAGGGTCTCGACCCTTTCAAGGGCGGCGCGGACGCGGGCGTCATCGCGGCGAGCCCGCAACGCCCGCACTCGCTCCACCTGCTGCCGCTCAATTTCCGGATCGATCTTTAGAATGGGAACATGCGTTTTCTCGGCTTCTCGATAACGGTTGACGCCGACCACGACCTGGCGTCCCGCTTCGATTTCCTGCTGCGCCTGAAACGCCGCCTGTTGGATCTCACGCTGCACGTAGCCACCCTCGATCGCTCGCAACATCCCGCCAAGCGAATCTATCTTGCGCAGATATTCTTCGGCCGCCGTTTCCAGTTCGTCGGTCAGTTTTTCGACGGTATAAGAGCCGCCCACGGGATCCACGGTGTTGGCGACGCCGCTCTCGTAAGCGATGATTTGCTGGGTGCGCAGGGCCAAAAGCGCGGACTCCTCGGTCGGCAGCGCCAGCGCCTCATCAAAGGCGTTGGTGTGGAGCGACTGCGCACCCCCCAACACCGCGGCCAGCGCTTGAAGCGTGACGCGCGCCAAGTTGACCTCCGGTTGCTGCGCCGTCAACGTAGAGCCGCCCGTTTGGGCGTGGAAGCGGAACATGCCGGCACGCAGGTTTTGCGCTTTGAACCGTTCGCGCACGAGGCGCGCCCACAAGCGCCGCGCGGCGCGGAATTTGGCAATTTCTTCCAAGAAATTGTTGTGCGCGTTGAGGAAAAAAGATATTCGCGGCGCGAGGTCATCCACCTGTAGGCCGCGCTCGCGCGCCGCCTCAACGTAAGCAATGGCGTTGGCGAACATGAACGCGATCTCCTGCGCGGCGGTCGAGCCGGCCTCGCGGATGTGATACCCGCTCACGGAGATCGGATTCCATTCGGGCGCCCGCTCCCGGCAAAATGCAAAGATGTCCGTTACCAGGCGCATCGCGGCGTTCGGAGGATATATGTAAGTCCCGCGCGCGATGTATTCCTTCAAAATGTCGTTCTGAACCGTTCCCGCGAGTTTCTCAAGCCGAGCGCCTTGCTTCTCCGCCACCGTGAAGTAGAGAGCGAGCAAAATCGGCGCCGTCGCATTGATGGTCATGGAAGTCGAAACCTGGTCGAGCGGAATACCTTGAAAGAGTGTTTCCATGTCCTCGAGCGAGTCAATCGCCACGCCCGACCGCCCCACTTCCCCCAAGGCCATCGGATGGTCGGAATCGAGACCCACCTGGGTCGGCAAATCGAACGCCACGGAAAGCCCCGTGGTGCCCTGAGCGAGCAGATAACGGAAGCGCGCATTGGATTCTCGCGCAGTGCCGTAACCCGCGTACTGGCGCATCGTCCACACCCGGCTACGATAGCCGGTAGGATAGATGCCCCGCGTAAAGGGATATTCTCCCGGGAAACCTAAATCACGTTGGGGGTCCCAGTCGGCCAGGTCCTCGGGGCGATGGAAAGGGCGTTCATCATTGTGAGGAGCGGCGGCCGAAGGGTTTGTCTGGCCGGCTTTGCCGTTAGACTGGGAAGAAGAATTCATCGGAACTCACACGGGAAAAGGTCCGTCGCTCTCCGCTTTTGCGGCCGTGGGCACGGCCGCAAAAGCGGAAGGTGAGCCCTTCCTTTTCCCGATGCCGATCTCCGGACCTGCGCGCTCATCGCACACTGCGGGCCTTGGCAAAGGAGTAGAGCGCGAAAATCATCAACAGGGCGGCGAACCCCGCCATGACCGTCAGGCCGAGGATGCTGCCATGGGCCTGCCGGCGATGCTCTTGCCACATCTCGAATGTCATCACCGCGCCCGAGACGGCAAGGAAAAGAAAAACCAAGGCGACGGCCAGGTGAAAGAATCGCTGCACCTGACGAAACCCCCGCCGTACGCGCTCGACCAACTTTCCCAAATTGCAACCTCGCTCGGACAATCGCCTTCTCACCCATCCTAGAATCGAACCGAAGCGCAGTCAATTCACCGGTGTCGGCTTGTGGGAAGTCCGTTCTTCCCGTAACCTGGGGTGGTGGAAATGCGCTTGGCGCAAACCATCTCGTATCAGGCGGGCGAAGAATCGGAATTGCTGGCCTTGCTTGAGCCGCGGCCTGCCGTGTTTGCGGTATTTCTTTCAGGATCGCCGGCGATGAGTTCGGCGTCGCTCGAATCGCCGCCAGCCCGCGAGCCTTTGCCTTACCTCTCGCGGGCCCGGGATTTGCGGCGTCGCCTCGCGCGGCTTCTCAAGGAGCCAAATTCCCGAAGATTCAACCTGCGCGCTCTCGCCCGCCGAATTGAATTCCAATACGTCGGTTCGAATTTCGAGGCACAGTGGCTGCTCTACGGCTTGAATCGCCACTACTATCCCCGTGTTTACCGGCAACGGTTACGGCTGAAGCCGCCCGCCTTGCTCAAGATTAACCTGCGTAATCGCTTTCCCCGCTGCTATCCGACGCGGCGACTGGCACGGGATGGCTCGCTCTATTATGGGCCGTTTCCTTCCCGCGCCTTCGCCGAGCGTTTTGCCGCTCAATTCCTGGACTTATTCAAAATTCGCCGCTGCGTGGATGATCTTCATCCCGACCCGTCGCACCCCGGCTGCATTTATTCGCAGATGAAGATGTGCCTCGCGCCCTGCTTTATGGGCTGCACAGATCAAGAGTACCAAGAGGAACTGGACCGCGTGGTTGGGTTTTTGGATGCGGGGGGACGTCCGCTGCTCGAAGCCTTGCAGCAAGAGCGCGACCGGGCCTCCGAGGCGCTTGACTTCGAGACGGCGCAGCGTGCCCATCGAAGACTCGAAAAGGTGCAGGAGATTTTGCGATCTCTTCCGGAGATCGTGGGCAACATCATGCAGACCCAAGCGCTTCTGGTTCTACCGGGCGCTCAACCGCGCTCTGTTACGTTTTTTCGGCTGGCGAGCGGCGAATTGTACGGTCCGGGCACGCTGGGGCTGGACGAAAACGCGCCTCGACCCGAACCCCTCGACGCCCTCCTTGATCGAACCGTCGCCTCGCTTCCACGCGACAGCGCCGCGCAGGGGTCCCCTTCCTGGGAGCCACTGGCGCTGTTGGCCCGCTGGTATTACAGCAGCTACCGCGATGGCGAACTTCTGATGCTCCCACCCGGCGGCGCGCTTCCGCACCGCCGCCTCATCCGTGTTTGCCGCAAGCTCGTGGAAGGCCGCCCCAACCTGAATCCCTCCGCGGTGGGCAACGGGTAGATGCGCTTCGGCGCGATTGTTGGGTAATAGCACAACTCCAAGTACCGTCACCTTCGATGGGGTCCGAATCGTGTTAACATGACCGCATGGAATTTTCGTTTGAAACGGTTCAGGGCAATCCTGAGGGCAATTCAGCGGATTCCGGTGCTGGCCTGCGCGTCGGCGAGAAAGTGCCCGATTTCGACCTGGTGGATTCCGACGGGCGCCTGAGGCGCTTGTCCGAGTTGGCACAAGCCGGACCCGCCGTTTTAGTCTTCTATCGCGGCCATTGGTGACCCTTCTGCCTCCGCCAGTTGGTGGACTATCGAGACTGTTTTTCAAGATTTGCGGAGACAGGAGCCAC
>JAKASC010000181.1 GCA_021828245.1 Acidobacteriota bacterium | reverse complement strand
TGAACACCGGCACCATGGCCGCCAAAGAAGCGGGCAACATGGTGGACCTGGACTCGAATCCCACCAAGCTCATTGAAGTGGTCGCCATCGGCAAGCAGTTGCTCATCACGCGCGGCGCCTTGACCACGTTTTCCATCATGAACGATGTCTCGAAATATTTTGCCATCATTCCGGCCATGTTCGCGGCCACCTATCCCGAACTGAGCGCGCTGAATATCATGCGCCTGCACTCTCCCCAAAGCGCCGTGCTGGCGGCGGTGATTTTTAACGCGCTCATCATCATCGCCTTGGTGCCGTTGGCGCTGCGGGGCGTCAAATATAAGCCGCAGAGCGCCGCCGGGATGCTGCGCCGCAACCTGTGGATCTACGGATTGGGCGGACTCATTGCGCCCTTTCCGTGTATTTGGATGATTGACCGGCTGCTCGGCTTGCTGCACCTGGCGTAGCAGGCAGGAGCGAAGGTTTGCTCCGGTGGGCCGAGGATTTTCGTGGGTTTTCGGCATCGGCTGTCGCGCCGGTCGGCGACCGGGCTACTGCTAGAGCGGCGGTACAAAGGGCGGTTCAGCAAAGGGAGGAGGACTCATGTGGCGGCAACTGGCACCGGCGTTGCGCGCGATGGTGTTTTTCACGCTGCTGACAGGTTTGATTTATCCCGGGGTGATGACGGCTTTGTGTCAGGCGCTATTTCCGCGGCCAGCGAACGGTAGCCTGATTCGGGTGAACGGGCGGATTGTCGGCTCATCGTTGATTGCGCAGAAGTTCACCCAGCGGCAATATTTCCATCCCCGACCGTCGGCGTCGAACTACGACGCGAGCGCGTCGGCGGCGTCGAATGACGGGCCAACGAGTGAGGCTTTGGTGGAGCGGGTCAAGGCGTCCATTGCCCAATTTCGCAAGGACAATCCCGATTATTCCGGCCCGATTCCCTCGGACCTGGTGACGGCGTCGGGGAGCGGGCTTGATCCGGATATCAGCCTCGCTTCGGCGGCGGCCCAGGCGGCGCGGGTGGCGGCGGCGCGGGGCGTTTCCGTAGCGCAGGTTCGCGCGCTGATCCGGCAACAAGTTGAGCGCCCCACGCTGGGATTTTTGGGGCCGCCGCGCGTCAATGTGCTGGCGCTTAATTTGGCTCTCGACCGCAAGTTTCCGCGTCCGTAAGGGCGCGGAGCCATGCGCCAGAGACGCTGGGTTCCGGCTTACTTCAGGCGAATCTCCAGTGATTTTTTGACCTGGCTGATGGCAATTTTGTCCTCGCGCGCCAGCCAGCCGACGGCCAGCTCGACCAGCGGGCCGGCGCCGTTGATTTTCTTTTTGAGAGCGGACAGGGTGTGCGGGCCTTCATCGTGGAGCGCGTGCCACACCTTCCCGGCGGTTTCTCCGACTGCTTGGGTCAGTTCCATAGACATCTCCCTTCTCGCTTGTTACTATCCGCAGCAAAATTCGGGCAGCCGTCTTGCGGACGGCCCGCGCGGCCTGCCGAGCGTCACCTCGACGGGGCGGGGAGCCTTGCTCGCGCAGGATGCCTCGCCTTCGCCCCAGAAGATTGGATTAGTTGCTCACGTTTTATTTTCGCTCAATTTGGCCGGCGTGGGAACCGAAAAGTTATTATCGGTTGGGGAAAAATTCGTTATAGGCCGCGGCGCCGACGTGGGTTGACCTGCTCTGATCGAACGAATGGGCCAACCGTTGTCGGGCGAACTCTTTGCCAAGGCTACGAATTTTCTAAACTCGCCGCAGGCGTCGGGATATGATAAAAAAACCAACGCGATGCCCGCGCAAAAATTGACGCTGACTTCAGAGCTAAAAAATCTTGCCGGCGTCGGCCCGGCGCGAGCCGAGCTGTTGGCCACGCGCGGGCTGCGGACGGTTGAAGACCTGCTGTATTACGCCCCGTTCCGCTACGAAGACCGCACTCGCCTTACCGCCGTTCGCGACCTCATGCCCGGCCAGACCGCCACGCTGTTGGTGAAGGTCCTGACGGCGGGTCTGGTGCGCACGCGCCGCGGGCTTTACATCTATGATCTTGCCGCCGTGGATGACAGCCGGCCGGGCGCGCAGGGCTTGATTCGGTGCAAGTGGTTCAACGCCGCTTATCTGGAGCGGGCGAAAATCTTTCGGCCCGGGCAGCGCGTCTTTTTCTACGGCAAAGTGGAGCAGGACCCGTACGGCCACGGCAACCTGCAGATGATCCAGCCACAGTACGAAATCCTGATGGAAGAAAAAACCGATTCGCTCGAAGTCGGGCGCGTGGTGCCGATTTACGAAGCGGTGGGAAGGCTCGGCAGCCGGGTGCTGCGGCGGCTGATGTGGACGGCGTTGGCCGCCGTGGGCCAGGATATCGCGGACCGCTTGCCGGCGTCAGTGCGGAACAGAAATCGGCTGATGGACGGCGCTTCTGCCTTGCGGCGGCTGCACTTCCCCGATGCCGACGCCTCACCTGAAGAGCTGGCGCGCTTTCGTACGCCGGCGCAAGTGCGGATGATCTTCGAGGAATTTTTCCATCTCCAAGCGCGGCTGGCCTTGCAGCGGCGCCAGGCGCACGCCAAGCCGGGTATCGCTTTTGCGGTGACGCCCGAGACGCGCGAGGCGATTAAAAAAATTCTTCCCTTCCACCCGACGACGGCGCAGAAGCGGGTGCTGAAGGAAATCGTGGAGGATATGCGGTTGCCACGGCCCATGAATCGTCTGCTGCAAGGCGACGTTGGTTCGGGCAAAACCATCGTTGCTCTTCAGGCGGCGATTCTTGCCATGGTCAACGGCGCCCAGGTGGCGCTGATGGCGCCGACGGAAATCCTGGCCACGCAGCATTATCTGTTTGTGAAACAACTGCTGGGTCCGCTGCCCTTCACGGCCGATTGGTTGATTAGCGGGCGCAAAGCCTCCGAAAAGCGCGAAATCAAACGGCGGCTGGCGGGCGGCGAGTTGAACCTGGTCGTGGGCACGCACGCCTTGCTGGAGGGCGACGTGGAATTTGCGCGGCTCGGGCTGGTGATTGTGGATGAGCAACACCGCTTCGGCGTGATGCAGCGTTATCAATTGATTTCGAAGGGAGTTGCTCCGGACGTGCTGGTGATGACGGCGACGCCCATCCCGCGCACGCTGGCGCTGACGCTCTACGGCGATTTGGATTTTTCGGTCATTGATGAGTTGCCGCCGCATCGCTCCCCCATCGAGACCCGCCGGTTGACCGAGGCGGAGCGCGCCACGGCCTTTGAAATGATGCGCGCCCGGCTGCGGCAAGGCGAGCAGGCGTATGTGGTCTATCCGATTATTGAAGAATCCGAAAACTCGGACCTTCGGCCCGCCGTCCGAATGTACGAGCATCTGGCACGCAATGTGTTCCCGGAGTTTCGGGTGGGCTTGCTCCACGGGCGCCTGGCGAGCGCGGAAAAAGAGGAAGTGATGCTGCGGTTCAAACGCGGCGAGATCCAAGTTCTGGTTTCGACGACCGTCGTGGAAGTGGGCGTGGACGTTCCGAACGCCACCGTGATGCTCATCGAACACGCCGACCGCTTTGGCTTGGCGCAGCTTCATCAGCTGCGCGGCCGCATTGGGCGCGGGCCTAAGCCCTCGCTCTGTTTGCTCTTAACCGCCGACGCCCCCAGCGAAATCGCCGAAGAGCGGCTGCGCGCCTTGGTGGAAACCACGGATGGCTTCCGCATCGCAGAAATGGATCTGAAGCTGCGCGGGCCGGGCGAATTTTTCGGCACGCGCCAATCCGGCTTGCCTGCCTTTCGCATCAGCAACCTGCTCCGAGATCAGGAGATTCTTGAATGGGCCAAGCGCGGAGCGACGGCGTTTCTGGAGCATCCGGCGTCCGAAGAAGAACGGGAGGCCTATGTGCGCTTTTTGCGCAACGAGTGGCCGCGACGTTACGGTTTGGCCCGCGTGGCCTGAACGCGTCTCAACGTTTCGGCTGTTCCACTCCGCACGAGGGACGCAAATTCTTGGCTCATCCGGGCCGGCGAAGTTTGCGCTATGCTTGAAACGGTGAGAGGAAGCCTCCGCGGGCCGGCGGTGGCTTGCTTCGCACCCGCTGACGATGCGCATCATTGCCGGGACGTATCGAGGATTGCGGCTCAAGGCGCCCAAGCACGGCCGTTTGCGGCCGACCTCGGATCAATTGCGCGAGACGTTGTTTGACGTGCTGGGACCGAGCGTCCAAGGCACGCAGTTTTTGGACGCCTACGCGGGGTCGGGGGCCGTGGGATTGGAAGCGATGAGCCGCGGCGCCGCGGAGGTGGTCTTCATTGAGCATCACCGCGCCGCCACGGAGGCGATTCGCCAGAACCTGGCGAGCCTCGGTCTGGAGTCGGGCTGGCGGGTGTTGCATGGCACGGTGGAGAGGGGTTTGGAGCGTTTGCAGAACGAGGGCGCTCGCTTCCATTTCATCTTTCTCGACCCGCCCTATGAGGAGATTCGCGAATACCATCACGTTTTGCGGCAGATCGGCCGCGGGCGGTTGCTTTTGCCGGAGGGTCTGCTGATTGCGGAGCACTCGCGCCGCGTGCGGCTGGAAGAGCATTACGGCGCGCTCCGACGGCGGCGCAGCGTTCGGCACGGCGACGCGCAACTGGAGTTTTACGGGTTGTCGGCGCCCGGCCCGACGGGCGAAATCGAAGACACCGCGCGCGACCAGGGGCCACGCGAGCGGCTAAATTCGGGTGAGCTTTGACACTAAATTCGGGTGAGCTTGACTTCAGCCCGCCTAAATGATATTGGTGACACACGACGATCGTTGACCAGGCGGGCGTTGACCTATAAGGTTTGGAAAAGAGGAAACCCAGCGTGCCCCGGACAGTTCTGATTGCCGACGACAGTCCGACCATTCAGCGGCGGGCCAGCGGAATCCTGACCGGTGAAGGCTGGGAAGTGGTGACGGTCTCGAACGGCGTGGCCGCCATCAAAAAGCTGCCCAGTCTGAAGCCCTTGGTCGCGCTGGCGGATGTGTCCATG
>JAKASC010000180.1 GCA_021828245.1 Acidobacteriota bacterium | reverse complement strand
GCGCCTTGTTTGCCGGCCATGAGATTTTAGGCATTGCCGACAATCCCGTGCGGCGCGAAGTCGAACAGATTGCCCGGCTGGCGGGGCTGCGTTTTATTGTCAATGTGGTCATGGACGCCGAAGAGCGAGTTCTTCACGTTATCGCCGGCGACCCGGTCGCAGCGCATCGTCAGGGCGCCGAACACTCGCGCCGCATCTATGGTGTTCCTCAGCCTCGCTTGGCGGATATTGTGATTGCAGAGTCCTTCCCAGCGGATTATGACCTCTGGCAGGCTGCCAAGGGCATCTATTCCTCCGAGCTTGCCGTTGCCGAGGGTGGGGTGGTCATTTTGGTGACTCCCTGCCCGCACGGTGTTTCGGACGAGCATCCGGAAGTTGAGGCACTCGGCTATCACGGGTTGGAGGCAGTCAAGAAAATGGTGGAAGAAAAAGCCGTGACCGATCTGGTGGCCGCCGCCCACCTGGTTCACGTCGGCCGCGTCATCCGAGACCGCGCCCGCGGCGTGATGGTTTCACCGGGTATTGCTCCTCCGGTGCAACGCCATCTTGGTTTTGAGCACGCCTCCACCCCCCAGAAGGCGCTGGAAAGGGCTTTCGAGCTTGCCGGCCGCTCCGCCGGCGTGGTCGTGCTCCGTCACGGGGGCGACGTGCTGCCGCTGCTTGCTACCACGGCGCGCTCTGCGAGTGCTTCCTAGGACTCCCCATGGCTCATGCCACCTCGGCCGCCGATCGGCACATCGTTCCAGGATTTCGCTGGTACATTTGTGGCCTCTTGTTCTTCGCCACGGTCATCGCCTATGTGGACCGTGGTGTGATTGCCTACCTCGAAAAATTCCTGCAAACAACCATTGGTTGGAACAGTATTCAATACGGTTACATGACCGCCGGCTTTCAGGTGGCTTACGCGATTGGCCTGGTTGGGGCAGGCCGTTTTACCGATGTCTTCGGCACGCGTCGGGGCTTTGCCTTTGCCATCACGCTTTGGAGCTTTGCCGCCATGCTGCCCGCCGCAGCCCACACGGCTTGGGCTTTTGGCGTCGCCCTCTTCATTCTGGGGCTGGGGGAAGCGGCCAACTTTCCTGCTTGCATCAAAACCGTCGCAGAGTGGTTTCCCAAGCGCGAACGCGCGCTCGCCACAGGCCTTTTTAATTCCGGCTCGAATGTCGGCACGATTGTGGTGCCGCTGGTCGTGCCTTTTTTGACCTATACCTTTGGCTGGCGGGCTGCATTCGTCGTTACCGGGTCGTTTGGTTTGGGTTGGCTGATTCTCTGGTTGTGGCTTTACGCCAAACCGGAGCAGCATCGCTGGTTGTCATCCCAGGAGTTGGCTCTCATCGAAAGTGACCGCGAACCCCGTGTTCCCTCGGTGCCTTGGCGCCGTCTGATTCCCAACCGCGAAACCTGGGCATTCGCGCTCGGCAAGTTTCTGACCGACCCCATCTGGTGGTTTTACTTGTTCTGGCTGCCGCGCTACCTCCAAGGAACTTATCATTTGAACCTGACGCAGAGCGAGGCGCCGGTCGTGGCCGTCTATGTTATCTCGATCGCAGGCAGTGTGGTGGGTGGATGGATTCCGGCCGCTTTCCTCAAGCGTGGTCGAGGCCTGAATTTCTCCCGCAAGATGGCCATGCTTCTCTGCGCCCTGGCAGTCGTGCCGGTGGTTTCAGCTCCTTACTTGCACCATCTGTGGCTTGTGGTCGGGGTGGTGGGGATTGCCGCGGCAGCGCATCAAGGTTGGTCCGCAAACATTTTCACGCTGCCCTCCGACATGTTTCCCAAAGCCGCTGTGGCCAGCGTCGTGGGCATCGGCGGCATGTTGGGAGCCATCGGCGGAGCCCTCATGCAGGTGGTTACAGGCTTTGTTGTCCATCAGACCCACAGCTATGTTCCCCTCTTCATCGTCGCCGCGTCAGCCTATCTCATCGCTTTGCTCGTCATTCAATTGCTCGCGCCGAGCCTTGCGCCCGCAAAGCTCGAGGCATAGTGCGTTCCGCAAAATTGCTCGGCGGCTTAACGCAAGGCATAGCCAACCGTCAAGGCTGAAAATTTGGCGCTTTACGCTCACCTTTTTGGCTGTTATAAAATTCGGGCGGCCGATCGGATTCCAAAGGTCGTGGTTAGCCATGCGGAGACGCTCACAAACGGCTCCGGGTCAGGACGAAGGATGGGCATAACAGGAGGGTGAATCTATGAATCGCCGAGAATTTGGATACGTTTTAACGGGTGCGGGAATGCTGCTCTCGCGGTCGCTTCCGGCGCACGCCGAAGCTGCGACCTCGCCAGCCGCCGGTGAACCGTCATCCCCAGAGACCGGCGGCGGAACTCCTGCCTATCGCAACCCCGACCTACCCGTAGAGCAGCGCGTGGCGGACCTGCTTCGACGCATGACCCTCGAAGAGAAAGTGGATCAGATTACAGGCGGTTTTCGCGTCAAGGGTGTCCTTGACACCACGGGCAAGTTTAACGACCAAAACGCTCGCCAGGCTTTCGCGGAATTGTACTCGTTCAACGGGCACATGAGCGCGCGCGACCGCGCCATCCTTCGTAATGCTCGGCAAAGATATTTGGTCGAAAAAACAAGGCTAGGAATCCCAGCCCTTGTGGTCGGAGAGGGTTTGCATGGCTTTATGGAAAACGGCAGCACGAGCTTTCCGCAAGCCATCGGGCTGGCCAGCACTTGGGACCCCGACTTGCTCCGCGAGGTTTTTACCGCTGTTTCCGACGAGATGTCGGCCGTGGGCGTTCGGCAAGCCTTTGCCCCCGTCGTGCATTTGGGCCGCGAGCCGCGATGGGGTCGGACCGAGGAATCCTATGGCGAAGACCCCTATTTGACGTCGCGCATGGGCGTGGCGGCCGTGCGCGGCTTCCAAGGGGATGATGACAAGATTGGGCCGCATCATGTCTTGGCCACGCTGAAGCATTTCACCGGCTATGGAGGCCCGGAAGGCGGACGAAATGACGCTCCCGCCAACTATTCCGAGCGCACCCTGCGCGAAGCTTATATGGTCGCTTATCAGGCAGCCGTTGAGGAAGCTCACGTCGGCTCAGTGATGGCTGCCTACAATGAAATTCGCGGCGGTGTTCCCTGCCACATCAATCGGTGGCTGCTGACCAAGGTGTTGCGCGAAGAATGGGGGTTTGACGGCTATGTGACCTCGGACGGCGGAGCGCTCGAAATGCTGGTGAGTTTCCATCACGTGGCGGCGGATTACGCGGAGGCGGCGCGCCTGGCGTTGGCGGCCGGAGTGGATTTTGACCTCTCGAACGGCGCGGTTTACCGAACCCTGGCCGATCAAGTGCGTCAAGGAGAGGTGGCGGAGGCGGAGCTGGATCGGGCCGTGGGCCGGATTCTTGCGGCCAAGTTTCGCCTCGGGCTATTTGAGAACCCCTATGCCGACCCGGACTACGCGGCGCGAATTACAAGTTGCCAAGCCCATCAGGAGCTGGCGCTGAAGGCCGCGCAAAAGACCTTGGTGCTGCTGAAGAATGAAGGAAATCTTTTGCCTTTGGACCTAAAGAAACTCAAGACCATTGCGGTCATCGGACCGAACGCATCCGCCGTACACCTGGGCGGCTACAGTCGCCAGCCCGCACACGAAGTCAGCATTCTCGAAGGCATCAAAGAGCGCGTCGGCTCTCGCGCGCAAGTGATTTTCGAAGAGGGCTGCGATATCAGCAACGCTCAACAAGGTTGGCAGGCGTTTTACCAGGACAACGTGGTGCTCCCTGATCCCAAAACTCAATGGCCCAAGATCAAGGCCGCCACCGAAGCGGCCCGCAAGGCGGACGTGGCCATTTTGGTGGTCGGCGATAACGAAAGCACTTGCCGCGAGGCCTGGTCCAACCACCACCTGGGCGACCGCGACTCGTTGGACCTCGTCGGCCTGCAAAACGAACTCATCCAGTCCATCGTCGAAACGGGAACGCCGACCGTCGTTTTGCTCATTGGCGGCCGCCCACTCTCGATCAATTACGCCGCGGAGCATGTGCCGGCGATTTTGGAAGGATGGTATTTAGGCCAAGAGGGCGGAACCGCAGCAGCGCAGGTGCTGTTTGGAGACGTCAATCCGGGCGGAAAATTGCCCATCACTTTTCCGCGCACGGTCGGGGATTTGCCCAGCTATTACAACCACAAGCCATCGCTCGAGCGGCCCTACCTCTTCGCCAAGAAGGGGCCGCTGTTTCCGTTTGGTTGGGGCCTTTCCTACACCACGTTCAAGTTCAGCAACTTGCAGCTTGCGCCTGCCACGATTCATCCCGAAGGGGTAACAACGGTTCGCGTGGACGTCACCAATACCGGCGAGCGCGAGGGCGATGAGGTCGCCCAGATGTACATCCGCGACCGCGTGAGTTCCATCACGCGGCCCGTCATGGAACTCAGAGGTTTTAAGCGCCTCCACCTGAAACCCGACCAGACGGAGACAGTTCAATTTCACCTGGGGCCCCGAGAGCTCGGATTTTATAATCTGGAGATGCAGTGGGTGGTCGAGCCGGGAGTATTTGACATCATGGTAGGCCCAAATCCCGTGCAGACAATCCGCACGTCCCTTCAGGTTGCGGCATAGTCCCGAAGCCCATGCCATAGGCGTCGGACCGTTGCCTTATAAACGCCAACGAGAGCTGGGGGCGTGTTGGAATACCGCCCCAGAAGTCGGAATTTCTCGCTGGTCGGTGTGGCTTACTTCAGGGGCCGGTAAGCTCCCTTTGCGGGGTTCAGTTTTCGCTCACTCAATGGAAACAATCCAAACCTTCGGCTTTTTATATACCCGCATTGACATCATCGCTGCCGCGGGCAGCGTTAGGATGAGTGCTGCCGGCGGAAGCGAATCGCGTTGCGGAGCGCTCGTGTCCAATCGCTCAGCCGCGGCCAGCGACGTTGCGGCGAGGGTAGGGTTGGCGGAGCTTGATCTCCGTTGAGCAAGAGAGCGGCAATTTGTTCGGCGGGAATCCGCGCGCTCGACCGA
>JAKASC010000179.1 GCA_021828245.1 Acidobacteriota bacterium | reverse complement strand
TTGAAATATTGCCGACCCGATTCTATTCGAATCGGGTCCGAGAATCGTCGCCCAACCTTCAACGGAATTCAGGACACCTTCGCAACTGTAACCAATGGGTCTTGCAACGTGACAACAAGGAATGCCTGCTGAGAGCCCCTGAATTAAGGTCAGAATGGGGGGTGCCCTTCGTAGCTTTCGTACTGATGCAATGCCGGGAGCTTAGACTTGGGAACCAGAGGATCCCATTTCAATATCGGCTCAATCTTCTCAACTGCTGACTCGGTCCTGAACCGCAGCGTCACAATTTGCTGGGGCCGGAGTGGGAATCGGTAGGGTAATACGCCTTCGAGAGGCTTGCCGTTCTTTCCGCGTAAATTGGTGAGGGTCGCGCCATGATGCGGCAAATTCAGTGTCACTTCACCTGTTCCCGGCAGGCCGAAACATTCGAGGAGCCTCATTTCAATTTCAGGCCCTTCCCGGCGGACAACCTGAACGATGAGGTTATTTGAGGTCTCTACCCAGGCATTGCTTGAAACGGGCTTCCTGCCGCGCTCCCAAAGTGGCGGGCTGTTATATTCCCAGGCCATCTGAGGGATGCGAGCGTCCTTCCAGGCACTCTCATGCGCGACGAGTGCGTACTCAAAGTGGTGCCTTCCCTTGCCGCTAAGCCAAGGATTCGGATAGGTATAATATTTATTCGTGGCATTGCACAAATAAATGATGGGCGTCCGGCCGTCCAGCTCTCGACCCGTCAGACCGCGGTCCAGCAGGGCGATACCACCCCCGCCTGAAAGCCCGAAATCGATCCAGCGCACGGCAGGGACAATCCCCTTGGCCCACCCGTGCAAGGCGGGATTCGGTTTCGCCCAGGCGGCGTGATCGAAACCGTTCGGGATGCCTCGTCGGACATCGCTCACATCTTCCGCAAATGGGAATTCAGCAACGACGACGGTGAGGTTAGGGATGTCCTGGAGCTCAGTTTCGAAATCAATCCGAGGATGTTCTTTATAAAAGTGCATGACCCGGCGGCTTGGCTGGCCACCATAAAATTTACTTTCGATTACGACTGTCATGGCCAGCGGGCCGGAATAAGCAGACACTGCTGGTTTGAAATCGTTGGAGGAGGCCAGCCGGATGCGGTCCGGTCGGGGAACCATGAAGTCGCCCGGTTGTCCATGCTGCGTTTTCGGCTTTTCGGCAACGATCACGTTAGCCGGCGCGCCCAGCATCTCCCGCCCGGAGAGCTTTAGCTTCAGACTTTCCAAGGCCCCGGTTTTCGGGCTGATCCGGGCAGAATAGTAATGGGTCTCTATGATTTCAGGCAGCGGAATCTTCTTGGCCGGCGCCGGCCTTTTCCGCTGAACCGTAACCGCAGAAGTACTGAAGGAAGCGAGACGTAGATTACATAACGTTTCTCCTCCCGCCATCGCCTGGCATTCGATTTCATCCACGCTTTCGCCCGGATCGAGCTTGAGGGTTATGGGGTCGCTCCTTTCCCAATTGAGTGGGTTGAATATAACCCCATCGCCCCCTCGCGCACTTATAGCTTTAAACGCCCTGGCCTGAACTTTCTTATTGATCGCCTCGACGGACTCCATGCGATCCTGGACACACCACGATTTCTGACTCACAAAGACCATGCCCGCCGCTGACCCCCAAAGCGAGTTGCGATCCATATTCAGAAGCATCTGGATCCACGCATCGTATAGATCTTTGGTTGGGTACTGAAAGGGTGATTGAAGGCTTGCGATGGTCGCTAATGATTCTGTCGCCTGCAGGCCCTGCTCGTTCTTTCGATACCAGGTTTTAACTTTTGGACATTCAATCCAGAAAGAGTCGAAAGTATAGTCGGTGCCACCACGCATGGTGAAAATTTGGATCTTTCCAGATTGAATTCCCGGCCAGAGGGCGTCCAGGTATTCGCCGGCTGTGGCGATGCGAAGCTTTGTTTCAGGATTGGTTTCTTCCCATTGCTTGAGAAATTCCTTGGGATACTCCTTATAGCGAGGTGGGAGGCTGTAATCGCCGCTGCCGCCAAGCACGAGAATGGGAGCGCCCGCCGGCGTTATTTTCGCTTTATCGATCAGCTCCTGTTCAAGCTGCCGGAGCTGGACCGTGGTCAGGGGTACTTCCGTGCGAAATACTAGACTAAAGTCAGCGTAGTTTCTGGGACACAGCGCAAGGATCCTTGACCCGTCCGGCGATTCGGCCCAGAGAATGGCGCTGTGGGTTTTGTTCATCCGACAGAAGACCATGGCTTGGACGCCCAAGCCGGCGCAGAGCTGGCCCATCTGATCGTGAACACCGCATTCGTCAATGGTCCAGACGAAGCGCGGGCTGAATCCCATCACTTCTTCCTGCCACCTCAGCCCCTCCACCCCTTCTTTGATCAGCGCTTCGCCACCCGAAAGATTAAGGGTCATTTCGTTGAAAGTGGCATTGACCAGTTCGACCCGCCTTTCCTTGCAGCTCTGCTTGATTTCCGAAATGCGCTGCGGTTGGAAGTTCATAATGGCAATTATGTTGTTGCACTCGGAGAGCACGAACTTGTAAGTAGGATCGGAAGCGACACGGTCGAGATGTGCCAAGTAGCTGTTGCAACAGTACACGCGTTCTTCAGAAAATGTGTCCAGCCAGCCACAACTCGCCGGATGGAAATTGGGGACGAGAAAAGCCTCGGCGGGCGCTTGCACGGCCTGTCCCCGCTTTCCCTTGCAGGAAGCCAATGTCAGGTCCCCAATGCTTCCGCCTACCACGCTTTTCAGAAACTTTCGGCGGCTGATTGATCCTTTCAATTTTTTCAACATGAGCGAGCCTCATTAAAGGCCAGGGAAATTCTTTATCCAGTGAGCCGAAGACCGGTTTCTTACTGAATGCCTTCGGCCCAGCATTCCTTGCTGAGACCAAAGTGAGCCGACAGGTTCTAAACCTTCTCATTTCGGCCGCTTCTATGAGAACGATAGGCGGCGTCCAGAATTTCCACCGCATGCATAGCCACCTCGCCGGGAGAATTATTGATCTTGGTCAGTCCTAGAATTAGATTAACGAACTGATGCGGAGGCCCGTCGCAAAGGTAGGCGCCTCCCTGAGGCCCAAGAGGGATAGTTTCATGACGGCCGTTATGGCTATGCCAGGAAAGGTGGTCGCGCGCGACATCGAGATACAGCATGCCTCTTTTCCCGAAAACACGGATATCGAGCTGGAACGTGCCCGGGATACCGACGGGAAGCGTGCCGACACCCGATATAGTGCCAATGACCCCGCCCTCATAGCCGACACTAATTGCATCGTAGATATCTACCCTTGATCCGGGGCTACTCATTCGCGCGAATACCGTTTTCGGCTTTAGCCCAGTAATCCACAGCATCAAGCCGATCCCATGTGGCAATTGGCCGTAGCCGTACCCGCCATGGGAAACCTTTGGATCCGACCACGTCGAAAGGTTCGAGGCAACATAAGCATGCTTAAACTCAAAGGCCTTCCCTGAAAGCAGGTTTTTGAGTCCCGATGCCATGTGGCATGCCGCAAATTCGGTGTCTCCAATCACTCCTCGTTCCATCAATCTTTTCGCCTTAGAGCTTATCCGTAAATAATGATGGTCTGGCGCCAACAGATCATGGCCGCGGCCAGGGTGAGTAGAGCCACGTAGCCTTCTTCGGTCTTTTCAAAACTCACCAAGAGCTTACGATAACGATTCAGCCACGAGTGCGTTCGTTCCACGACCCAGCGACGGGCGCGGTAGCCGGGCTGGGTTCGTTTCGCCTGGGCTTCTTCTCGCCGCTGCTTGATATGCGGTTGGTAGCCATGGTCCTGGGCGGTCTTTTGCGCGGGCCTTCCCTTGTAACCGGCGTCGGCGCAGAGATGCTGCCGCCTCCGCCGAGTGGGTGCAGGTCGGGCGCTCACCACGCCCTCGATTGTTGCTTCCAGCAACTTCACGTCATGCACGTTGGCCCCGCTCGCGACGAGCGACAGCGGGACGCCACGCCCGTCGACTAATAAACTGCGCTTGCGCCCTTTTTTTCCCCCGATCGGTGGGGTTCGCGCCCACGCACTCGATGGCCAGGGGAGCCTTCACCATCGCCCCGTCCACGCTTTGCCAGTCCCAGGCAATGCCTTCCATCTCGTCATACTCGGCCAGCCCGGACCGCCATAGCGCGACAAACAACCCGGCCCGGTACCACTGCTGAAAATGCTTATGGATCGAACTCGCACTTCCGAACTCCTGCGGCAGCGCCTTCCATTGGCATCCCGTCCGCAGCACGTACACAATCGCAGAGAAGACTTTTCGCGCGGCCATCGGCTTCCGTCCTCCGCCCGGTCGGCGTTTGTATTTTCGCCCCGGGGGCCGCTGTCGAACCGGAATCAACGGCTCAACCTTCATCCAAAGAGCGTCAGAAACTTCCCAAGATTTTATCTGCGGCATCTTGGGCCATCATCTTCTCCTAAAACCGCCGCAAATTCAATAGTTATTTACGGATAAGCTCTTAGTACCAATGGGCCTATATTGCCATCCGCATGGAACAACGACGTGTAATCCTCTTTCTTTCGCCAGAGCCACGAGTTGACGTGCCGCTTTCGCGCTCGTCGTGAGTGCCTTTTCTACCATAACATGGCACCCCGCGTGTAACGCCGCGAGCGCATGGTCAGCATGTAACGAATGCGGTGACCCGACGATTACGCCATTGAGTCTCCCTTGCAATAGTTGGTGGTAATCAGGTGTCGTAAGAGCAAACCCGAAATCACGTTGGCAGCGGCGGAGTACCGCTTCGTCCAACCCACAAACCGCGACGAGGTCGACATCCGGTCGTCTTCGGAGGAGGGGCATATAATACGTGGTACTCCACCATCCCGCCCCAATAAACCCCAGGCGCGCCTTGCGAGTTTTTGAAAACACACGACGTGGGCTTTTGTCTACCGTGCTCTCCGCAAACCGTTCAGTATGCTGCATACATCCGCTATTCAGCCTGCCCGTAACAGGGCCACACGCTCTCGCGAGGAAACCTCTTCTCTTTATTGATATCCAGTCTTTGTAC
>JAKASC010000178.1 GCA_021828245.1 Acidobacteriota bacterium | reverse complement strand
GGGGTTCGCCCAAGTGTACTTCCAAAAGGTCCAGACGATCGGGGAAGGATTGCTAAAGATCGTGGTAGGCTCCCACGTCTTGCCATTATCAAAGCTGATTTCGACCGACCGAATGCCATCCAGGTTTCCAATCGCGTAACCGGCGAACTGCAAGTTCTTTCCGCGCAACTTCGCTCCGTCCCGCAAATCCGTAAAGCGAGCCTGCGCCCAGCGCTCGCAGTTGTCCGACCACCCGCGCGACTCCCAATAGCCGAGATAATGCTTTTTGCGCAACTCAATGCGGGTCACCCACTTGGGCTGCTTCATGCCGAACTTGCCCGGAATAAAAACTCGGGCGGGATACCCGTGAATGGGCGGCAAATCCACGCCATTCATCTGGTAGGCGATAAAATTCTCTTCGTTCCACAACCGCTCCACGGGCAACCCGGTCGAAAGACCGTCGGCGCCGTAAATGGCGGCAAACCGTGCCTCGCCGAGAGGTTGAGCTTTTTCGAGAAGCGGCTTCAGCGGTGTGCCAGTCCAAACGGCATTGCCAATTGCCGTTCCGCCAATGGGGTTGGAGATACATTCCAGGGTGTAAACCTTTTGAATTTTGGGTAGCGCCAGCAGTTCCTGATAATTGATGGTGAAGGGATGCGCAACCAAGCCGTCAAATTTCAACTGCCATTGGCTGGCGTCCACCATCGGTGTAGGCCCTTTGGAAGTGATGTAGAATTCATCGTTGGGCGTGATGGCCATGAGCGCAGCGCGCGGGCCGTACTTTTCATAAGCCTGAACCGAAATCAAAGGCGGGTCGGTAAGGCCATTCATCCAGCGGCTGACGGTCAAATATTCAAAGGCTCCGAGGCCGCCGGCCACGGCCCCAATAATAAAAGTTCGGCGCTTCATGGTAGTTATTATGACGCAAGCGAAGGAGGGTCGGTTGCTTTTTTTGTGGATGGGCGATGCCGGCCTGAAGCCCATGAACGAATCAACTTCCCGGCGGCGCCGACAATTCTGCGCCCGCTGCGGACAATTGATGTTTGAATTTTTCAGCTCGCCGGACGGACACTTTGGTCTGGTGGACGAGCTTCGAGCGGGGCGGGGCCGTCATGGCTCGGAAGTCGTCTGCCCGTCCTGCGGGGCGCGTTACCGCTTGCTCGATCGAATCAATGCCATGGGGCAGCCCGTCGAGCGAAAGTGAGGCAGGAAGCCAAGGCCAACGTTGGGGTCAAGCGCCCGGCCCATCACCACCGTGCAACCTATGACCGAAACCCCACCCGGAACAAGGACCACCTTCGAGCTGACGCCGGAAACGCTGCGCGCTTATTTGGCAGAAGAGGGTTTGGTGCGGGATGCGCGCCGTTTGCGCATCCGCCCGTTAGGTGGCGGGGTTTCCAACGTGGTCCTGCTGATTGAGGGCCAGGAGGCTCGATGGGTCGCCAAGCAGGCACTTGAAAAATTGCGGGTTCAGGAGGACTGGCGTTCCGACCGAGGCCGCGTCTTTCGCGAGGCGGAAGCCATTCGCCGGCTCGAGCCGAAGCTCGGCAAGGGTCGCCTTCCAAAAATCGTCCATGTGGCCGCGGCCCAGGGCTTCTTTATCATGGCCGCGGCGCCCGCCGACGCCGAGGTGTGGAAAGCATCGCTGCTCGAAGGCCGCGTGGAGATGGCGGTGGCCCGCGAGGCTGGGCTCCTGCTCAGCCGTATGATTCGAATCTCTAGAGCGGACCCAAATTTTAAGAAACGGTTTGAGGATCGCACGGTTTTTGAACAACTCCGCGTGGATCCTTATTATCGGACGACGGCGTTACGCCACCCCGACGTGAGCGAGGCTCTGAGCGAACTAATCGAAGCCTCGTGGCGGGTGCGAGAAGCACTGGTCCATGCGGATTACAGCCCCAAAAACATGCTGGTTCAGGAGGGGCAAATCTTCTTGATTGACTTCGAATGCGTTCACTGGGGTGACCCTGCTTTTGACGCGGGGTTTCTGCTCAATCATCTGGTGCTGAAAGCATTCCATGAGCCGCGCTGGATGGGCGACTACTTAGCGGCGGCACGGCAATTCTGGGCGACGCTAGCCTCGGAGCTGCGGGCGTTGAATCTCCCGAGCTTGGAGCTACGAACCCTGCGCCACCTCGGCGGCTTGATGCTGGCCCGCATTGACGGAAAATCTCCCGTCGAGTACCTTCGGGATGATTCCACGCGCAACCGCGTGCGGCGAGCCGCCAAACGAATTCTCAACGAGCGACCAGAAACATTGGAAGAAGCCCTTGGCATCCTCAGGAGGGAGATAGCCTAGCGCCGGCTTGCGTTCCGCAAGGTCATGCCTTTTGCGGAGCCGAGCCAACATCCTCTGCGTGAAGGCAACCGCCGCATGGCCCGCATTGCCTACCTCCAGGCGCGAGAACTGCTCGACTCCCGCGGGAATCCCACCGTGGAGGTGGACGTGTTTCTGGAAGATGGGGCGCATGGTCGGGCGATGGTTCCTTCGGGCGCCTCGACCGGCCGGCACGAAGTTCTGGAATTGCGCGACGGGGACTCGACGCGGTACTTCGGTCGAGGCACGCGGAAAGCCATCCAAAACGTCGTGCGGGAGATCGCGCCGGCGCTGCTCGGGATGGAGGCCAACGATCAGCAGGCCGTGGATCGAATGATGATTGCACTCGACGGCACGCGCTCAAAATCGCGACTTGGAGCCAACGCCATCCTCGGTGTCTCCGTCGCCGTGGCGCGCGCGGCCGCTCAATCGGTGCGCGTTCCGCTTTATCGCGCCCTGGGGGGACAGAAGGCGCAGCGGTTGCCTGTGCCGATGGTGAACATTCTAAGCGGTGGCGTGCATGGCGGCGGTAATTTCGATCTGCAAGATTTCATGGTGATTCCGCTCCGCGCCCGCTGCTTTGCGGAGGCATTGGAGGACGCCGTGGCAGTCTATCGCTCCATGAAGGGCGTGCTTCAGAAGCGTGGCATAGACTTGGCGGGTGTTGCAGATGAGGGCGGCTACGCTCCGCGCCTCGCCTCGAACGAAGCGGGGTTCGATCTGATGACCGAAGCCATCGAGCACGCAGGATTGGAACCAGGTGGAGAGGCCGCCATTGCGGTGGATGCGGCGGCCAGCCAATTTTATGAAAATGGAAGTTACTTGCTGGCGTCGGAGGGGAAGAGCTTCCAAACCGAAGAATGGATTGAGCGGCTGGAAGGCTGGGTTCGTCGCTACCCCGTGACGTGTATCGAGGATGGTCTGGCCGAAGAAGATTGGGAAGGCTGGCGCCGGCTCACCTCGCGCCTGGGCGAACAATGCCGGTTGGTGGGCGATGATCTTTTTGTGACGCAAGCGGACCGATTGCTGCGAGGTGTTGCCGAGGGCGCGGCGAACGCCATTTTGGTCAAGATGAATCAAGTGGGCACGTTGACGGAAACCCTCGATGTGGTGCGGCTGGCTGAGATGCACGGTTATGCAACTGTGGTCAGCGCGAGGTCGGGCGAAACCGAAGATGACACCCTCGCCGACTTGGCGGTTGCAACGGGAGCTCCTTTCATCAAGATTGGCTCCATTACTCGCTCCGAGAGGCTTGCGAAGTATAATCGCTTGCTTCGCATCGAAGAGGAACTAGGCCCACAGGCCGCCTACGCCTTGCCGTAAAACGCGGCCCAGGATTCCTTTCGAACATCCTGATAAAATGGAGTTGCGCGACACCCTCGCGAGGAGCGGAGGTCAAGGAGAGAACTTCGCGGGGCGTTTTGCATCGAATACCCAGAGAGGCATGGGCGGGATAGATGGCCAACGGTTACAACCAAGGGAAGGGCAAGAGGACTTTGAGGGGAACCGAGCGATTCCGAAGGGCTGTCTGCATGTTTTCTTTCACGTTGGCCGTTTGGCCATTGGGCCGAGCGCTTGCCTACCAGCGACCAAACTTTACGCCCGGATTTAACTTATTCTCGCCGCCGGAGGATGTGGCCGTCGGACACAAAGCCTCTGCTCAGATGGATCACAGTCTGCCGCTGGTTCAGGACCCCGCCGTTGTCCAATACATCAACTCCCTGGGGAAATATTTATCTCAATTTGCGCCCAACCAGAAGACGTTTAAGTATCCGTGGACGTTCCATGTGGTGAACAGCGACGCCATCAACGCGTTTGCCTTGCCCGGCGGCTACATCTACGTCAATCGGGGCGCGATTGTGGCGGCCCAAGATGAGGCCGAACTAGCCGGCGTCCTCGCCCACGAAGAAGGGCACGTGGTCATGCGCCACGGCACCCACGAAGCCTCAGAAAAGCTTTTGGCCGACATGCCACTGGAAATCCTGGCCGGTTACTTAGGACAAAACAGCAGCCTGTTGGGGCAACTCACCGAACTCGGAATCGGGTTGGGCGTCAACTCGCTTTTCCTTAAAAATTCGCGTGATATGGAAACGCAAGCGGATCGAGTAGGCACTTATATCCTTTACCGATCCGGCTACGATCCCTACGCCATGGCGCAGTTTTTCAAAATCATTCAGGAAAAATATCCCGAGCGAACCCTTGAATTTTTTTCAGATCACCCTGACCCAGGAAATCGCATTGAGGCCGTGGATGAAGAGGTTCCTGAGCTAGGGCCGGCGAAGACGTGGAAAACGGACAGCCCAGAGTTTGAAGCCATCAAGCAACGCCTGCTGGCCATGCCTCCGCCACCCAAGTCCCAGGGCGCTCACGAAGGAGCGGGTGCGGCTTTGCCTCCGGGAGGCAACCGCCCCATCCTGACCAATTTGCGCGAGGAGAAGAACTGATGAGCGATCTTGTGGTGCAAGTCCGGTCAAAGAAAAAAATGAGCGAAGTGGCGCACGATCTGGAGGCGGCCGCACAGCGCAACAAGTTTGGCGTGCTGGGCGTCCATGATTTGAAGGCGAAGATGGTGGAGAAGGGCGTGGAATTTAACCGCGACTGCTTGATCTTTGAGGTGTGCAATCCTCAACAAGCCAAGCGCGTGCTGGAAGCGAACACGGAGATTTCCACGGCTTTGCCATGCCGCATCGCAGTGTACGAAGAAAGCGACGGTGTGACCTTACCACCACCGCGAC
>JAKASC010000177.1 GCA_021828245.1 Acidobacteriota bacterium | reverse complement strand
ACTTCGACGTTACTGAGGAACCCGATGATTTATCCCATCGTGAAATACGGCCAGGAGGTGTTGGATAAGCCGGCCCAACCTGTCACGGCCTTTGATGCGCCACTGCAGAAGCTCATTGAGGACATGTTCGAGACCATGTACGCCGCCAACGGCGTTGGGCTGGCGGCGCCTCAAATTGGGCTCTCGCTGCGTTTGTGCGTGATTGACGTGAGCTCGGGGCAAGATCCCAATGCTCGCCTGGTCTTGGTGAACCCGGAAATCATCGCCCGCGAAGGAGAGCAACTGGAAGAGGAAGGTTGTTTGAGCCTTCCCGATTTTCGCGCCAAGACCCCTCGCCCGGCCGTCGTCACGGCTCGCGCCTTGGACGCCCAAGGGCAACCCGTCGAAATCAAGGGCGAAGGGCTGTTGGCGCGGGCCTTGTGCCATGAAATTGATCATCTCAACGGCAAGCTTTTCATTTCCCATCTCAGTCGGCTCAAGCGAGATTCGATCCAGCGAAGAGTTCGTAAAATGATGAAGGCGGGCCAGTGGTAGCCGTCCGTTACTGATGCTCCGCTGCGGTGCGACGCCGCGCCCAACCATGAAACTCATTTTCTGCGGCACTCCCGGTTTCGCTGTCCCGACGCTGGAAAAACTCGTTCAGGAGAACTTTGAGATCGAGCTGGTGGTGACCAACCCCGATGAGCCGGCGGGGCGAGGCGGCGCGCCCACGCCACCGCCGGTCAAGCAGGCGGCGCATCGGCATCATCTGCTGATTTTTCAGCCGCGCAAACTGAACGACCCTTCCACCAAAACGCTGCTGACCACTTTTCATCCGGACGCTATCGTGGTAGTGGCTTACGGGCATCTTCTGCCGGGGTGGATGATGGATTGGCCTCGCCTCGGATGCATCAATCTTCATGCCTCACTATTGCCCAAATATCGCGGTGCCGCCCCAATTCCCTGGGCCATCATCCATGGCGAGCGCGTCACGGGTGTGACCACCATGAAGATTGACCGTGGCATGGACACCGGCGACATCCTGTTATCTCGACCCGAGCCCATCCATGACGATGATACGGCGGCCACGCTCGGAGAACGGCTCAGCCGGCTCGGCGCGGACTTGATGGTCGAGACGTTGCGCGGCCTGGAACACGGAGCCATCCATCCGCACCCCCAGGACCCGCAATTGGCCAGCTATGCCCCCAAGCTCAAAAAAGAGGACGGGAAAATCACCTGGTCCCTTTCCGCCCAGGAAATTGCTCGCCGGGTCCGCGGCTTGAATCCCTGGCCAGGCGCCCAAACGCAATTCCGCGGAAAATACCTTCGCCTTTGGAAGGCCTTGCCTGCCACCGAAAATCTGCACGGGGCAGAGCCGGGAACGCTGATGCCTGAAGGAAATCAATTGAAGGTTGCCTGTGGCTCGGGTTCGTTGGTCTTGCAGGAGCTTCAATTGGAAGGGCGAAATCGGTTGACGGCGGAGGAATTCATGCGCGGCGCCCGCCTCCAGCCGGGGGGAAAGCTCGGCAGTTAGGCGAGGTCGCCGATGTCCGTCTCTCCGGCTCGCAAGCTGGCCTTTGAAACGCTCCTCAAAGTTGAGCAAGGCCGCGGATTCGCCCCGGACCTGCTTCGCGCAGCAGCCCAAAACGATGTGAAGGATGCCGACCGGCGCCTGGCCACTGAAATCGTCATGGGAACGCTTCGTTGGCGGGGCGAGCTGGATTTCCAAATCGAGCAACGCCTTGCCCGGCAGTGGTCCGAGTTGGACCCCGAAATCCGAACCGCCCTCCGCATGACTTTTTATCAGTTTGAGTTTCTTGACAAGATTCCCGCTTGGGCGGCCGTCCACGATGCGGTTGAGCTGGTGAAAATGGCCGGCAAGCGCTCAGCGGCGGGCTTGGTCAACGCGGTTCTTCGGAAGTCGCCGCCGCCCAAGTTGAATTTGACCGTCGCCGAGACTCTGCCGGCCGCCTTGCGTTCGTATCCTGCCTGGCTGCTGGCTCGCTGGGAACGTCATTACGGTCGCGCTGCGGCGGAGGCGCTGGCCTGGGCGGCGGCGCAATCGCCTCCCACTGTGCTCCGCGTCCGCGGCGGCGAGCCGGAGGTTGCCGCGCTCGAAGAAAAACTGGCTTCGCAAGGCGTCCGAACCCGAGAATCGCCGTGGGCTCCCGGCGCGTTTCGGGTGGAATCCGGCGACCACGCCGGCTTGTTGAACTCACCTCAGTTTGGGATGGTCATTCAGGATGAAGCCTCACAGTTGGTGCCCCTGCTCCTGGCGGCGCGGCCGGGGCAGCGGGTGCTTGACCTCGCCGCGGCCCCGGGAATCAAGACCGTCCAAATCGCTGAGGCGATGGGACAGGGTGAGCTCGTCGCCGCCGACCGCAGTGGCCGACGCTTACGGGCAATGCGCCGCCTGTGGCCGCAGTTGGCGCCGCCGAACGTGCCGCTCCATGCCGTCCGGCTGGATGCAACCCGTCCGCTGCCCTTCGCGTGCCAATTTGACCGAGTGTTGGCGGATGTTCCTTGCTCGGGCACGGGAACGTTGGCCCGTAATCCGGAGATTAAATGGCGTCTCCAAGAAAGCCATTTTTCGCGCCTCGGGCGAACCCAAGCCGCCATATTGCGACAAGGGCTTGAAAGCTTGGCTCGCGGCGGAAGACTCGTTTATTCCACCTGCTCGCTTGAGCCCGAGGAAAACGAAGCGGTTGTTGAAGCCGTGCTCTCCGAGGCCCGAAACTTCCGCCGGTTAGTGCGCGCCGAACTCGCGACAGAGTTCCCTTTTTTATCGAGCTTGTTCGATGCCGCGGGCTATTTTCGGACTCGCCCGGATTTGCACGGTACGGACGGCTTTTTTGCTGCGGTCATCCTGCGTGAACGCTAAGGGTCCAAAGGCTGCCGGAAGGTCTTGCAAAAACCCTCTTTCGCTCCGTCGGCAAACCCCTGGACTTCGCCCTGTGGTAAGATTTGACACGGAGGAAACAAAAGCCCATGGATTTGACAGGCAAAAGAATTGCGGTGCTGGTCGCCGACCAGTACCAGGAACTCGAAGTGTGGTATCCATTGCTGCGCTTTCGCGAGGAGGGAGCGGAGACCTTCGCCGTTGGCGCGGAGGCCGGCCAAACCTATGCCAGCAAAAAGGGTTATCCGGCCATCGCGGATAAATCCATCGGAGAGATTCGCGCCCAGGACTTTGACGCGGTGATTATTCCGGGCGGCTGGGCGCCGGACTTCCTGCGTCAAGATGAGCGCATGGTCAACTTTGTGCGGGAAATGGATCGGGCGGGCAAAGTGGTGGCCGCGATTTGCCACGCCGGTTGGCTGCTCAGCTCCGCCGATATCCTTCGAGGGCGACGAGCCACCTGCTTCAAAGCCATCCGTGACGACCTTAAGCACGCCGGCGCCCATTACGTGGATGAAGAAGTGGTGGTGGACGGCCATCTGATTACTTCTCGCAAGCCGACGGATTTGCCCGCTTTTTGCCGCGAGATTGCGCGGGCACTGGCGGCGCAATCCGCCGGCCGTCAGGCGGCCTGAACGGCAAGCAGCCGTCGAGACTTTCCGGGAACTCCCTAGATTTCTTTGTAGCATCTTCATCGCCAGGAGTCGCCATGCGCCATCCAAAACTTGTTGCGTTCTTCGCCACGGTCGCCCTCTTCACGAGCGCGTGCTTGTTCGCCACGCCGGGTTTCGCCAAAAGCCCGCGCCGGCATCGGCTCCTTTACTTCACTTTGTCGGCGGGCTACAAACACGCGAGCGTCGCGCCGTCGCGGGCCATCGTCAAGGAGATTGGCGAAAGGTCAGGAGCGTTTGAAACCACGGTCACCAAAGACGTCTCCGTCTTTACCAAGCAGAATCTGAAAAAGTACGACGCCGTGATGTTTTTCACCACCGGCGAGTTGCCGATGACGGCCGCGGAGAAACGGGCCTTCATTGATTTTGTGAAGTCGGGCCACGGTTTCATCGGCGTCCACAGCGCCACAGACACCTTCTATTTGTGGAAGGACTACCTTCAACTGATTGGCGGCTATTTCAACGGTCATCCTTGGCACCAAAAGGTCACCGTTGACGTGACCGATCCCTCGAATCCCATCGTTAGTTTTTTAGGCAAATCGTTTCAGATTGACGACGAAATCTACCAAATTGCCGATTTCCAATATCAAACCTCTCACGTCCTGTTACGGCTGGACCCTCACTCGGTGGATCTCGGCAAGCCGGGCGTCCATTTTCGGTTTTATGGCTGGCCCTTGGCGTGGACGCGGCATTATGGTCGAGGCCGGGTTTTCTACACGGCGCTCGGCCACCGCATCGCCGTTTGGCATGACCCTCGTTACCAACAGCTTCTTCTCAACGGAATTCGATGGGCCATGGGAATGAAGCCGTGAGCTTCCGTCAGCGCCGGTCTTTTTCCTTGACAACCTTTCGCCCTCCCTGTAGGTAAGGAAAGCAGCACGGGTGCCAGGGAGGGGAGGCAAGCGCATCGAGTCTTAACCAAGCCCAGCGGCCTCGTTAGGCAAGGTCACCACGCAAACCTAGGCCACGGCCCGGAAACTCGCCGACGGGCCAATGGGCGAAGCCGACACGGCCGGAGGATGGCGTTCTCAAAAGTGGCTGTTGAAGAGGGAAACGACCTTGTGTGGAACCAAACCGCACACCAGGACGCCCGAAACTCGAGCGGGGATTCCGCTCGAGAGACAAGGAACGCCCCGTGGCCGCCGCGGCGATACGGGTTTTGGTGTTGACCTTGCCAAGCCCCGGCGCCAGGCTCCCGGGCAAGCCGGCCGACGGCAAACCGCTCTGATCGCAACCATGAGGGACCCATGATTTATTTCACCGAACTTCAAAACTTGCCCATGTTTGACGTGCGGGGCGAATATCTGGGCCGATTGGTGGATTTGGTCGTTGATCCGGGACGCAATTCACTGCGCGTCGCATCGTATCTGGTTAAAACACCTTCCAATGCGTTGCTGTGCATTACGCACGGGCAAGTGCAGTCCATCTCGGTTCGAGCGGGACAAACTTCGGTGCCCCGCAGTGAATTGCGCTGCTATTCGCCCGACGAAGGATTATTGCACCTCAAAAAAGACGTG
>JAKASC010000176.1 GCA_021828245.1 Acidobacteriota bacterium | reverse complement strand
CTCCCCGCCGCAACCGAAAGCCAAATCACCAGCACGAACGCCCCCCTTATTAAGGCGCGCATCTTGACCGAGGGCGCCAACAGCCCAACCACCGCTCCGGCCGACGCCATCCTTTTCGACCGCGGCGTCTTCGTCATCCCTGACATTCTGGCCAATGCAGGCGGCGTTACCGTGTCCTATTTTGAATGGGTTCAGGACCGCCAGGGCTATTTCTGGCCGGAAGGGATGGTCAATGAACGCTTGAAGCACATCATGGTCCAGTCCTTCAACGACGTCGTCGCCTACGGCGAAAAGCACAACGTCAACAACCGCATCGCCGCGTACATGCTTGCCATTGACCGCGTATGCATGACGCTCAAGATGCGCGGCATTTACGCCTAACCTAACTCTCCACGTCGTCCCATGTTCCGGCGCGCAGCTGTGCCGGAAATCAGAAACCCCATAACCTATAGCTTCCGAGCTCCGATGAAGCGTGTCGTGGTCCAACTGGCGTTATACTGAGGGCTTGGGGGTGGAACGCTTGTTCAGCCTCAGCAGAAGGCAAGAATTCGCAAGCCAAGGTGTTCAATTTGCGCTCTGCCTTGTCGGGCTGGCTGCGGGCCTGAACGGCGCGGTCGCTCACCCAGCGGAGGTTCGAATTCCGTTGACCGTCGCCCAGGGCGTCCCGCTTCGTATCAAGCTGACACGCCGCGTCCCGATCCGAAAAGTCGGCGTTCGAGTCGAGGGCCGGCTGGCGGCCCCGGTCTATGTTTATAACCGCCTGGTGATACCCGCCGGAACGGTGGCGCTGGGCCGTGTGATTGAGGTTCGTGGCCTTTCTCGCGTGGCCCGAGCGCGGGCCATTATGGACGGTGATTTCACCCCCTGGCGCACGGCGCGGGTGAGTTTTGACACTCTCATCCTGAAGAACGGAAAGCGAATTCCAATTTCCACCCAAGCGACCGTCGGAATACCTCAAGTGGTGCGTCTGGTGAGCGGCGGATCGAAGTCGTCTCACCAGGGAAGTATCGCCCAGGCCATTGCCAACGCCAAACGCCAATTCAGGGCGGAGAAAAAGCAGGCGCTCGATGAAGTGAAAGGGCCCGGGAAAATTCGTCGCCTGTGGCAATGGGCGAAGTCGGTGGCGGTTGCGCGGCTGCCTTATCACTGGCAGGCGTATCCGCCGGGCACGGAGTTTACAGCGGTGCTGAAAAAGCCGCTGAATTTGGGGGTGGAAGAGCTTCCCGCCCGTTCCTTGGCCAAGGTAGGCACAGCGCCGCCCGCCAATAGCGTCGTGCATGCGCGGTTGACGACGGCGCTCAACTCGGCGACCGCGCGGCGCGGCACCCCGGTTGAGGCTCTGGTGACGCGTCCGCTCTATTCGCCCCACAACCGGTTAATTATTCCCCAAGGAACGCGGCTGGTAGGCAGTGTCATCCGCGCTCGACCCGCCCGTTGGCTGCATCGCAACGGCTCCCTGCGGTTCACCTTCGAGCGCATGGAGCCACCCGCTAACAAGCCGGAATTCATCCCCGGCAGCCTGCAGGCGGTGGTTGTTCCCCGGAAAGCCAATTTAACGCTGGGGGAAGAAGGCGGGGTTAAGCCCAAAGCTTCCAAAAAGCGTTATTTGGCGCCGGCGCTTTCCATCGCTTTGGCGGCCATGGCGGCCACGCCGGACCGCGACGCCGTCAGGGGCGCTCAGGCGGGCGCAACAGTCCCCGCGCAGGGCGGCGCGCTGGGTGCCATTGCGGCGGGCGGCTGGGGGCTGGGGCTGATTGGATCGGTCGCCGCGCTGGCCGCGCAGTCGCGGTGGGTTTCAGCGGTGCTGGGGTTTTACAGCGCTGCGGGTGCCATTTACTCCAACCTCATCGCGCGCGGCCACAATGTCGCGTTTCCCGCCGACACGCCGATGGAGATTCGGCTGGGCAATCATCATTCTCCGGCATCAAGGCTCAAATTACCTCCGCCCAAGCGCAGCTGAGGCAACACTTCACCTCGCCTATGCACCCTCATCGTCTCGCAGTCGGCCCGAAAGAACCCGGGGGAAGTCTTGCATGGTCAACCGATTTTCACGGCGCGAGTTCTCCGGGCGCATGGCCGCTGCTGCAACCAGAACGCCGACGGTGGGCCCGAAAACAAAAGGGCTGCTTCCCAAAAGCAGCCCTTCGAATGTTGCCTTCAATCCTCGGGAAAATTGGAACCCTAGCTTCCCCAGACCTCAAACTTGCCGGCGGCCGTTGAGGCTGGTTCCCAGTTGCTTCAGAAGACCAACTTCCCCTCAAGGGCAATCATACGCACCGAGCTGTCCCCGCCCAGGAAGGAGCCAAGCAGGCCGGTGGCGGGAGAAACCGTGCTCGAAATCGCCCCGAAACCGGTCAGGGTGCTAGTCTCTCCCGGGACGCCTGCGCCATTCGCAGGGAAGCTGAAGTTCGGATGGTTGAACACGTTGAAGAACTGTCCTGAGACCTGGAAGTTCACTTGTTCCGTGAGCTTGAAGGTCTTGGTCAGGAAGAAATCCGACCAGTGGAAGCCGGGGCCCCTCAGAAAGTTTCGCTGCATGTTGCCGAAGTTGCAGGTTGCCGGGCTATCATTTTCCGCTGCCATCGCTGCCGCGATGTTGGCCGAGGGCGGAATGCACGTCTCCGTGTTCGGGTCCACCACGGAGAGGAAAGCGTTCGGGTTCAGGAATTGTATCTGGCCGGGCTGCGTAACACCTGCAATGGCCCCCGAATGGTAAAGCGGTTGGCCAGGAACAAGGTTGGCGTAAACAACGCCGCTCGTGTTGGTGAGGAGGCTGCTGGTGCCCGTGCTCAGCATCGAGAATGGTCCGCCACTGCGCAGAAACACCGTGCCCGACACCTGCCACCCGCTGATGACTTGACTCAAGAAGCGATTGCTGGAGTGGAAAGGCAATTGGTAAGTGTAGAAGCCGTTAAAGGAGTGGCGATAGTCATAGTCGCACGGCCCATAGTTGCGCCTCAGATCGCCCGGGATGGCGCTCTGAATGTTCAGCGTCGTGAAGCCCCAAGGCAGGAAGCCGCCGTTTGATATTTCGTCCAAACAATGGCTCCACGTGTAGTTCGCTTGGAAGTCGAGGCCGTGGCTGAACCGCTTTGTGGCCGTCACCTGCAAGCCGTTGTAATTGCTGTTGCCACCGATCAGAGAATCCGTAACGGCCCCAAATCGCGGGTCAATCGAGCCTGGACCACCCGCCGAAGCGGCCAAGGGATAGGGCGCAAAGCAGCCGGGGCAAACTGACTGGTATCCGTTCGGGTCCTGAGAATAGGGGATTTCACGCCCTGCGGTCCCCACATAATTCACGTCGAGCGCCCAGTTTTGCCCAAATTGCCGCTCGATGCCGAAGCTCCATTGCATGGAATACGGCGTCTTCACATGCCCGGGAAGGGTGTTGAGAGACGCCGGCGGCACGCAGGGAGATGTCGCATTTGGCGATGCGCAAGAAAGGGCTCCACTGGACCATGCTGCCAGCAGGCTCTGATTGTCGGCGACGGCAGCGTCGTAGGCGCTGCCCGGAACGCCAGGAGCGATGGCGGCGCCGTTATCCAGCCCGAAAATCCCTTCATTGAAGCTGTTGTAATAAGGTGGATTTTGTGACATCGAGTCCGCCACCAGGCCAGGGAAAACGTCGGTGAACACGCCGAAGCCGGTCCGAATGACCGTCTTGGGTGTCAGGAGGTAAGCGAGCGACGCGCGCGGCTGCCAGGCGATAAATTGCATGGAGGGCGCCACGGCCGCCAAGCCATCATGTACTACTTGGCTGGGAGGAACGTTCACGTTGTGGGAGATCTGGTCGAAGGAAACGCTCGGCCGAGAAATCAGCGGTTGCTGGTCCACCATGTCCGGCGTAAGGGAAGTCCGCAGGCCCACCACCAGCGTCAGCTTTCGCGTCGCCTTGAGGGTGTCTTGCGCGTACAGGTCGGTGCTCAGTGCCCCGAAAGGCTCGTCGTAGGTGTGCGCGAAGTTCTGAATCGTGAACCCTGTTACCCCGTAAGTAAATTCCGGCAAGCTGAACTGCAGAATCGCGGGAACCTTAAAGAAACCGTAATCATGGTCGCTGATGAGCTCGCGCCCGAACACCCCACCAAACTCGAACGTACTTCGCCCGTGCGTCCACGTGAGGTTGTCGTTGAATTGGTATAGCGTCACGTTGCGGCCCTGTGGGAAAATGAATGATTCTCCGCCGCCCATAGGGGTGAATTCTCCTGCGAGGACCCCCAAGTCAATCGGAAAAGCTTGAATGCCTTTAGGATTCTCGGTGAAGATGGCAGTGTACCAGGAGAATCCGGGGTTGAACTCGTTGACCAGGGTCGGGGAAAAGATGTGCGTGAAGCCGGCGGAAGCCGAGCGTTCCGGCTGGATGGAGGCGGCATCAAAAATGGGGTTGATGGGATCGGTGTAAGTCGCCTGGGTGCCATTGTCCATCTCAAAGCGGTACCAAAGCGTGTTGCTGGCATTCAGGTTGTGGTCAATCCGGATGGTCCACAGCGTCTCTCCCGTGTGATTGGGTTCTGAGACAACCCGGCGATTATCGCAGCCGTTTCCGTCTGGGACAGATGCGTTGGGCGTAGCCAGAGAGGGGATAGGCAGCACCGTTCCATCCGACATCAACGGGCAGCCGAAGAGAGCGGTTGGCTGTCCTGCCACATTGCCGTACAGCTTGTACATGTTCTCGTAAAGCGGTACTTCCGCTGGCTGAGGTGGTGTGTTGGGAAAGTTGGGAAAGAGTTGATTGCCCGCCGCGCAATCTGCTGCATCAAGCTGATAGTCGCACCCGCCCAGCGGCAATTGCGACAAAGTGTAAGCCTGATAAGCCGCGCTCGGCACGTTGATCGTGTTCACCGTCGGGACGACAATCCGCGTTCCCTCGAGATCCGTAAAAAAGAAAATCTTGTTCTTCTTGATGGGTCCGCCCAAGTCGGCGCCGAACTGGTTAACGTTCGAGAACGGCTTGTGGGGCCGGGAAGCCGCCGGCAAGAATTGGTCGGCGTTGACGAAGTAATCGGTCGAGTTGAGCTTTGAGCCGTTCCACATCTCCATCAAGCTGCCATGAAATTGGTTGGTGCCGGAATTGG
>JAKASC010000175.1 GCA_021828245.1 Acidobacteriota bacterium | reverse complement strand
CCGTAATCTCCCACTCGCGCGTAAAGCTGAATGAGGTTGATGTAGGGCTGCACGAAATCCGGATCGAGCGCAATGGCTTTCAAATGCGCCTGAATGGCGGCTTGCAGATTTCCCTCCTGCGCCAGCGCCAATCCGCGCTGCAAATAATGGAGCGGCGCCTCATTCAACTGCTGCACGGCGGCGCGCAGCGGATCCACCGCCGGCGGGTCCGTGGTCACGTTGGCCTGATAGGCGATAAATTGTCGCTTGGCTTTGCGAGGGTGGCCCAACTTTCGGTAGGCCAGCGCCAGAGCGTAATGCGCGGCGCCATAACGAGGAAACAATCGGCACGCCCGCTCAAGCGCCGCGGCCGCCACCGTCGTCTCGCCCTGCTCGGCTTCGGCGCGGCCCAGTCCGTAGAAAGCTTCAGGATTATCCGGGTAGTCTTTCGTGATGACGGAATAAAGTTTTTGGCTCTCGCTCCATTGCCCGATAGCCAAGAGGCACCGGCCAAGATTCAATCGGGCGGGCAGGTAGCTCGGTTGCATCCTGATGGCAGTTCGAAAGGTCTGGGCAGCCTGCTGATATTGGCCCAGTCTCATTTCATCATACGCCAGGTTATAAACCCACTGGAATGCGGTGGGCGCCAAAAGGTGCGCCCGCCGATAGCAAACCGCTGCCGCCGCGTATTGCTGGTAGGCGTCGAGCACCATCCCTAACTTCCCGGTGGCTTCGGGATCCGTGGGATGCTGGCGCGCGGCGGTGGCCGCCTTTTCAATCTGTTGGCGCACGCCGGGGAAAACATGCGCCAAATCAAGTTGGGGTAGAGGTGGCAATTTCGCCGAGCGAGCCGACCCTGCCAGGCCCATCCCAAGCAACACCACCGCCCATGCCCGGCGAACCTTCATGCTTTGATTCTAGCGACCGAGGGGGCGGCGAAGTCAAGCACGCCGATGGCGTGGCCCAGCCCATCGCACCTATCTTCGCGGAGTTGAAGAATGTTGGTGAGAAGAGGAGAGCGGAGTTCGCTGCCTGAATAGGGCAACCGCGCACAGTTGATGGGGCAAAAGATGGAAACCCTGACAACCGCTACATCCGTTCAGGAACCTCGATGCCCAACAATTCGAGCGTTTGAGTTAAGGTTTGGCTGACGATAGACACCAGAAACAGCAAAACCTTTTGCCGCGCCGCGTCTGGTTCGCTCAGGATGTGGTGCCGATGGTAGAAATTGTTAAAACTTTGCGCCAGGCGAAAAGCGAATTTGGCGACAACGGCCGGCTCGGCATGGGTGATGGCCTGGTCGGCGACGAGTTCAAGCTGCGCGGCGAGCGCGGTCAACTGCCAAAGCGCCAGCCCGTCTTCCCCTTCAAAAGCGGCGCGAAGCTGGGCCGGGCTGACTTCCTGATCGAGCGAACGAACATCGAAGCCAGGGTGCGATTCGGCAAATTTGCGGAAAATATTCCGCGCGCGCACGGTCGAATACTGAAGGTAGGGGCCGGTTTCGCCTTCAAAGGCGAGCGCTTCTTTGAAATCGAACACGATGACGACGCGGCGCGAAAATTTGGAGAGGAAATACCGCAACGCGCCGACGGCAATCATGCGGCCGTAGGCTGACTGCTCTGCGGGATCGCCGGTCATCTGGCGCGAGCGGACTTCTTCCGTGGCTTTTTCGACCAGCCGATCCAGCAAATCATCCGCTTTCATGCCGAGACCTTTGCGGCCGGAAACTTCCACGTAGCTGCGCTCGCGGTCTTCCGCTGAAAGTTCAAACCCCAATTCCTCGGCGCAAGCCGGTGAAAGCCCCACCACTTCATAGGCGAAATGGTGCAAATGCGCGGCAGCCTCGGCGTGTCCCATGGCCTTGAGCGCCGCGGCGACGACGTTTTGAAGATAGGTTTGCCGCGTGTCAATGACGGAATAGACCGTGGTGGCGTGGCCAAAATGAGGAGCCGACCCCTGCGCCTCGCCCGACGTCAGCCAGAGCGTTTTTCCATCGGGGTACTGATAAAACGGCGCGTAGGTAAAATCCTTGCCGAGCAAACCGAATTTCCAAAGATGATAGGCAATGTCCTTGCCGACGTAAGTGACGGTGCGGTTCGAGCGAACGATAATTTTGACGTCGTCGTTTTTTCCCTCCGCGTCGTCGTCGGGGCTTCCATCCAGGCTCATCACCCAGCAGCCGGCGTTTTTGCCCGCGGTCTCGTAACGAATCGCGCCCACGCGCTGCATCTCCTCAAACGCTGCCTTCCAGAAATCCAGCCGCAAAATTTCGCTTTCTTCCACCAGCAGGTCATATTCGATGTTGAGGCGGAGCATTGTCTCCAAATGCTTTTTGACGATGGCGGTAGAAACAATTTTGGCGACGGCCGCGGCCTCGCCGTGATTTTCTTCAATCGCTTTCAGGGTGTCGGCGCGCAGCGTCAGCATTTCCGGATGCTCCTCATAAGCGCGAAAGACGCGCGCGTAGAGGTCCCAACAATAGTAATCAAACCGCGTGGCGGGGTCGTTCACCAAGGCTTGAACGTCGGCGGCGGTTTTTCGCTCGAGATTGAGGAAACCCACGACGACGTCCGCCACCTGCACGCCGGTGTTGTCAATGTAGTTTTGGACTTCGACGCGATAGCCGCGGAATCGCAGCAGACGGGCGAAGGAGTCGCCGAGCACGGCGTTGCGCAAGTGGCCGATGTGCGCCGCCTTGTTGGGATTGATGCTAGTGTGCTCGACTAAGACTTTTTCAGGCTTTCGGGGCGGAGAAGTTTCCGGCTGTCCGTGGCGCAGGCGATAAAGTCGCAGCGCCAGGGGCGCCCGTTCCAGGTAAAAATTGACGTAACCGCCACCGGCCACGCTGGCTCGCTCAACGCCGTCAATCGGCAGCATCTTTTGAACGAGCTGTTCCGCAATCCGCCGCGGCGGCTGCCGCAGCTTTTTAGCCAGCTCGAACGCCGCCGCCAGTGAAAGATCGCCCAGCTCGGGCTGCGGCGGCGTGTCCAGCGCCGGCGCCTCCACCGTCAGGCCAAAAAGCTCGCGCACCACCTCGACATACTTCCGCCCAATCGCTTCCTGAATCGCTACGTACACGGTTTCCTTTCAGGGAAACAAAATCTTCTCTTCAGACGTCACACCGCCGCCCGCGCCTTCACGACGGCGTAACGCTTATCATAGCAGACCAACCTCCGGCGTGCGGCAGGCGCCACGGCGCCCCCCACTCCGCGCGCTGGTGTCGCTTTTCTCAGCGGGGGTTTATATAATTCTTGGCCTCGGCCCGCGGCGAGGCGGAACTCACCGGCTGCCGCGCCCGAATCAAGATGTGCCGTGAGAGGAGGCGTCGTGAAGATTGTGCTCGGGGCGGACCACGCGGGATTTGAAATGAAACAGAGCCTGCTGGCTTACGTCCAGGGTTTGGGTCATGAGGTTCTGGATGTGGGAGCCTTTGACGGCTCGCATCCCGACGATTACCCGGACTTTGCCCAGGCGGTCGGCGAGGCGGTAAGGAGTGGCCGGGCCGAACGCGGGATTTTGATTTGCGGCAGCGGCGTGGGAGCGTCCGTCGCGGCCAATAAGATGCTCGGCATTCGGGCGGGGATTTGCCATGACACCTACTCGGCCCATCAGGGCGTTGAGCACGATGACATGAACGTCTTGGTGCTGGGCTCGCGGATTATTGGCCCAGAACTCGCCCGCGAGTTGGCGCGCGCCTTTCTCGCCGCGCGCTTTTCAGGCGAGGAGCGCCACGTGCGGCGGCTGGCGAAGGTGAAGGCCATCGAAGCTCGATTCCTCGCCGGCGACTAGCTTGCCGCCGGGGTGCGCTCCATCACAGCGGCGGGGGCGCGGCTGCGCCACATTGTGAATGGGGCTGTCTCGCGTCGCGCGCGAAGACGGCGCCCGCCGACAGGTTGAAGCAAGTCACGGCAGCCCATTCTTGGAGGAAGGTCATGAAGCTGATGCCTTTCGTCTTCGGTTGGGTGATTTTGCTCATTATCACTATCGTCGTGGGAATCTACCGGCAAGTGCTGGGAAGCCATGAGGATGAGACTGTGCACCTTGGAGCGGCCGAGGCGACCCTACTGAGCCAGCAGCAGCGCCTGGCGAAGAAAATCGAGTCGGTCGGGCGCTGGTTGAAATGGCTCATCGCGTTGACGGTGCTCTACGGCCTGGGCATCTTGGCAGCCTATCTGCGCCACGTGTGGATTCAAAGCGCCATGCCGCATTAGCCGTGCGTGGTGTGATGCCTATTGGTGGCGGCGGCACGGCGTTGGCGGGCAAGCGCGCTCGCCGGCCGCGAACTCACCTACGCGAGTCAGGGGCTGCGCGTCTCCTGCAAGGTCAGTTGGCGTGCCCAACCGCCATGGGGTATTTCTTGTCATGCGGTAAAGAGGCCCGGCGCCGCTCGCGTGTTCAGAGCGCCTTAATGGCGAGCATCACCTTGTCGTCGAGGTGGGTGCCGCGTTGCGAGAAGCGCGTCACGTCGGCGCAGACCGCGGTCACAATGTCGGAAGCCTTTTGCGCCGCCGCGTTCTGGACCGCCGCCATCAGCCGATCCGTGCCGTATTCTTCCTCTTCGGCGTTCATGGCTTCGGTGATTCCGTCCGTGCAGAGAACCAAGACATCGCCCGGTTGGAGCCTCTCTTGGCCGCGCTGGAATTCGGCGTTCTCAAACAGACCGATGACCGTGCCGCCCTCGGTCAGCCGAACCGAACCGTCAGCCGGGCGTACAATGACGGGTGGCACATGGCCGCAGTTGATGTAATGAAGGGATTTGCGCTTGAGGTCAATCAAGCCCAGAAACAAGCTGAGGTATTTTCGGGAGCGTGTGTCGGTGAGCATCTTGCGGTTCAGCGCCTCGACAATCTCATTGAGCGAATGAAGGTGAAGCGCCAGCGCGCGCAGCGCCGCCTGCAGGTTCGACATCACCATCGCCGAGGCGACGCCCTTGCCCTCCACATCCGCGATGACCACCAACAGCGTGTTCGGACCGAGCGTGAGGAAGTCATAGTAATCGCCGCCCACTTCATAACAGGGCTCGTTCAGCACCGCAATCTCAAACCCTTCCAGGTTCGGCGTGGTCTCCGGCAGAAGGCTGCGCTGGATGCCTCG
>JAKASC010000174.1 GCA_021828245.1 Acidobacteriota bacterium | reverse complement strand
ACACCTCTGAAGTCACTTATGCCACAACCTACAACACCGGCTTTTCCCCCAACTTGACGTACATGGGCCCCCAAGCCACTGGCACAGTACCCAACGTCACGGCGGCAGGATTGCTGGACAACGTGCTTGCGCCTGCAGGTCCCACAGACACGGCCAGCAAGAGCGGCTACAACTTTACCTATTCACCAGGATCACCGGATAGCGCCGGACACATCAACAACTACGACTTCTGGGCGGATCCGATTGTTCCGGGCACCACGGGAACCAATTACTATTACACGGATGAATCGGGCGTGATTCGCCAGAACTCGACCACTCAGGCGAGCGCTTCAGATTCACCCCTTGCTGGCTAGTTTTGCACGGCGAGGTTGTTGGGAACGAACGCGGGGAACCGAGCTTTCGGTTCCCCGATTTTTTTGGCGGCACTTCACTCACGCTCGCCTCGACACCATTAACGGGACGCGCACGGTGGCCTGAACAGCAGCGACGCCTTGTCGTTGGCCTGGCAACGGAAGGACAAGGAGGGCCAGCGGGCGCTAGCAACGGAGAGCGCCTTCGGGAAACCCATCTGACAAGGTTCCCTCAATCTTACAAGAGAAGCGCAACAATGCGCCCGGTTGCTTTTTAAGTTTGGGCTAGGCGCTTTGCCCGCCATCCACGACGAAGGTTTGCCCGGTGATAAACCCATCCGCCGAGGCAAGATAAAGAACCAAGTCGGAGATATCTTGCGGGCGGCCGGCACGACGCGCGGGGGTCTTGCGGATGACTTTCCGCAGGAGCGGCGTGGGTTTTTCATTCGGGAAGAGAATGGTTCCCGGGGCGATGCTGTTGACCAGAATGCGCGGGGCAAGCGCCTTCGCCAGACATCGAGTGAGCATAATAACCCCCGCCTTCGAGGCGCAATAGTGAGGGTAATCCGGCCAAGCTCGCAGCCCTCCCAAAGAGGAGATGTTGATGATGCGGCCCTGCCCATGAAGCTGCATCAGCCGCGCCGCCGCCTGGGCGCAGAAAAAAGTCCCTTTCAGGTTTGTGTCCAGCATTCGATCCCAGTCTTGCTCGGTCATTTGGTCCCAGCGTGCAGGGAAAAACACTGCCGCGTTATTGACCAGCAGATCTAATCGGCCAAAAGCGCGCTGGACACTCCGAAACATGGCGCGCACTTGGGCCGGCTGGGCGACGTTGGCCCGGAGAAGAAGGCTTCGCCGACCGAGCAGCCGAATCTCGCGCGCGGCGGCTCTCGCGCCGGCGTGGGAGGCGTGGTAATTCACCACAACGTCGGCGCCCGCGCGGGCTAAGGCCAGCGCAATTTCGCGCCCCAGGCGACGCCCCGCCCCGGTCACCAAGGCGACTTGTCCGTTGAGACAACCTTGCTCCATGAACCTTGGATTCATATCACACCTCGAAGGCTTTCGGTAGAGGCGGCGGCGCGCCGGAAACTCATCTTCTAAATTTTTTGGTCGAGGGAACTTTCCCATCGGAAATTTGAGGTCGGCTCGCGGCTTGACAGCCGTGGTATCAGTGGGCAGAATAAATCACGTAATGTAGCGGGGTGGGAATGGTTGGCGGCAAGGCTCATGCGGCAACGGGTCGGTTTCTCGGCCTGATGGTCTGGTTGCTGGCGGCAGCTAGTTTTTGCGCCGTGCCGGCCAGCGCCGCAAACCATAAGAATGAGCGAAGTCAAAAGGTTGCTCCTCAATCTTCATCTTCTTTACGCACGCTGATGCTGGTGAGCACGCGAGCCGCGGCGCGCGCGGCTGCGCGGGCTAAAACCGCAAAACAAGCCGGCAAGACAGCGACGGCGAAGGTGCCTGCGGTGAGTGAGTTTCATGCGACGACGGAGGGCAGCCTCGCCACCGGATCGCTCGTCGTTGACAAAGGGAAAAAGGCTCACGGCCTGCTCAAAAGCATCCACGGAAGCCTTTACGGGGTCAACGGTGCAGGCGAGCGGGTCGAAGGGGGCAACGTTGGGGCAACCTCCAAGAACGGGAAAACGAGTATCTTTGTTGGAAGCCAGGGCGCCAGCGCCAAAAATCCTTAGTCATTCGAGCCCATGACCCTTCCGAGACGCTTCCCACGCTGCGGCCCTGCGCGCTTAAGCTATCTTGCAGTCTCGGCAGTGTTGCTGGCCGCCTGTTGCCTGGCAAGAGGTCAGACGGCTCCCACCTCGGCAACGTGGCCGACCATCGTCCATTGCGGGGACGTTCCGAGCGCCATCCTTGGCCGGTCGGTCAACGTCTGCGTGGATCTGCCGGCCAATTATGCGGCCACATCCCCCGAGCGCTACCCGGTGCTCTATTTTCTTCACGGGCTATTCGAGCACGACACGGCCTGGATTCGGCACGGTGGAAAAACGGTTTTCGACGCCATGCTCAAGGAAGGTCGCTTGGGGCCTTTTATTGTGGTTCTGCCGGATGCCGACAACACTTTCTACGTCAATTCTTTTGACGGAAAGGTCCGGTACGAAGATTTTTTTATTCGAGAGCTCGTGCCCTATATTGACCGGCATTATCGGACGATTCCCTTGCGGCAAGCGAGGGGCATTGCCGGGGTTTCCATGGGCGGCTATGGTGCTTTGCATTTGGCCATGCGGCATCCCGACGTCTTCGGCGCAGTGAGCGCGCAGGGCGCCGCTCTCATCCCAAAATTTCCGCATCCGGTGCCGACGCAAGGACGCTGGGGATTTTACGCTCGCGTATTGGAACACGCTTTTGGAGACCCGCTCTCGGAGGCCTACTGGGACGCCAACAACCCATTGACGTTGGCCGAACATCCCCGCCGGTTTAAGGGCCTGAAAATCTATTTTGACTGTGGCAATCATGATAGATACGGCTTCGAGTACGGCGCGGAGATGCTGAACCAAATTCTGAATCGGGAACATTTTCCCCATCAGTTTTACCTGCGCCCGGGCGACCATGGATGGCCCTACCTTCAGAAGTATCTTCAGTACGCCTTGCTGTTCCAATGGAAATACTTTCAAAGGGCGGAGCGAAAATACGCCGCGCGGCGAGCCAAGTGATGAGCAGACGGCATTGGCTTCACTCATGGTTCGTGAGAGAGGCACGGTTCGGCGGGATCGCGCTGGGGTTGATAAGCGCCCTGCTAGCAGCGCCGCGATTGTCGGCGAGTGGCGCAGCGATCGGCGTGGCGAAGGCGACGTTGGGCGGAGCGCAGGTCACCATCCGTTATGGTCGGCCCAAATTGCGGGGTCGCCATCCCCTGAAAATGATCGAGCCGGGGCAAGTGTGGCGCATGGGCGCGGACATCCCCACCACCATCACCTGCGAGGCGCCGCTCGATTTTGGGGGCGCGACGGTTCCTGCCGGCACGCACTTCGTCTTTGTGCGTTGGGTGGATCCCGGGCTATGGACGTTGGTCATTTCAAGCAAGCCGCTCCCTCAATACCAACCCAGTACCAAACTTGCTGAGGTGCCCATGAGGCTCGAAAGGATTCGGAAGCCGGCCGAGGAAGTCACGATTTCACTCGTCCGCCAGGGCGCGCTGGCACGTCTGGCTGTGAGTTGGGGAACCTATCGTTTGGTTTGCAGCTTCAGACGTGCCCGGTGAGCCCGCAACATCACTTAAAACCCGCTGGTGGACGGCGAACGTGAGGGGGGGCTTGCCGATCGCCACGCAAACCTCGTGCAATTTCCGACTTGGCTTGCAACTCCGGCGTGGTTTTGGTGCTCCTAAAGAGAGGGACTCACCGAAGCCATCGGCCAGGAGCGCAAAGATGGACGCCAGGCCGAGGGTCGAGGGACTGCGCGTGGGGTCAGAGGTGTCGCACGGTTGTTTCGCAGCGGCAAGGCGCCGGCCGAGGCTATAATGGCTCTTTGGCTCCGCACACGTATTGCTTCCAATCTGACCACACGCGCGCTTCCGGAAGGGAAAGGAAGCCGGGAGTGCCACTCATTTGCGAACGGGCAAGATGCATTGGCTTCGCCAAGGCCGCGCATCGCTCGACAGCCATCCTCGCGGCCTTTTTGGCTTGCTGGGCGGCGGGGTGGGTCGCGCCCATGCAGGCTCGGGCGACGGCACGAGCCCAAGAGGGAAGCCTGTGGGGGCGTAAAGTGGTCCAAATCTCGCTTCGCTGCGACAATGCCCACCTTCAAATCACGGACTTTGCTGCCGAGTTGATTCAAAAAGTGGGCGAACCCCTGAGCCGCGCCCAAGTTTCAGCCAGCTTAAAGCATCTTTTCTCGACGGGCCGATTCACCGAGCTGAGGGCCGACGCCCATCGCGTTCCGGGCGGCGTGGCCCTGGTGTTCGTGGGTCGGGCTCAATACTTTTTGGCAGCAGTGTCGGTGCAAGGCGCGCCAACTTCGCTCGATCCTCGAGCCTTGACCAATGCCGCGCGGTTGCAGCTCGGTTACCCGTTGAGCCGAGCAGACCTGCAAAGTGCGGTGCGCCGGCTCGAAAGGATGTTCCGGGAGGACGGCTATTACAACCCCGACATCACGGCCAGCGTGGAACGGGATCCGGCGACCCAGGACGCCAATTTGACCTTTTCGGTTCATGCGGGCACGCCAGCCTTGCTCACGAAAGTGACGTTTGAAGGCCATGCGGTTTTCCCACCGTCGCGGCTGTTCGCCATGACCAAATGGCGCCTGGGCCGACATCTCACGGCTTCGAGCTTGGATCGCGGCCTGTTAAAACTCCATCGCTATTACACTCGCCGAGGGTATCTGGAGGCGAATGTTCTGCTCCGTCGCCGGCTCTACGATCCTCTCCACAACACCGAGCAGATTATCGTGGAGGCGGAAAGCGGCCCCATCATTGAAGTGAAGCTGGAGGGTGCCAAGCTCTCGCGCTCGCGGATGCAGGACCTGCTTCCCGTGTACACGGACGGCATCGTGGACCCGTTGAGCTTGGCCCGAGGGGCCGCGCGGCTGAAACATTATTTTCAGCGGCGAGGTTATTTTTGGGCCCGCGTCACCACCTTGCCGGTGGCGCGAATCGGGCCCAACCACCTTCGCGTCACCTACTCGGTTCGCCGCGGCCCGCAGGGCGATTTTGACGGTTTCCAATTTGAGGGCAATCATCACCTTTCCAGTTCCGAGCTTTCCTCGGTCGTCAATTTCCGCTCGCAG
>JAKASC010000173.1 GCA_021828245.1 Acidobacteriota bacterium | reverse complement strand
GGCGAATTGGGAAGCGGCGCTTGGCGGGAGCGCCTGGGCTTTCTTCCGCTTGACGGACGTTCCTTCCAGGCCGGAGGGATTTGGGTTCACGCGGTTTCGGTCGGCGAGACCTTGAGCGCCGTCCCGTTGGTTCAAGCCTTGAGCGGCGCTTATCCCGCCCGCCCCATCGTCATCAGTCACGTGACCCCGGCGGGCCGCAAAGTGGGCGAGCAACGGCTGCCGAACGTCGCCGCGCGTTTCTATTTGCCGCTCGACTGGGCTTGGTCGGTTCGCCGCGCCCTGAAAATCATTCGCCCGGCGGTGCTGCTCATCATGGAGACAGAAATTTGGCCGAATCTTCTGCAAGCCGCCCAACAGACCCAATGCCGAGTGGCTATCGTCAATGCTCGAATTTCGGATCGCTCCTTTCGTCGTTACCGCCGCGTGCGACCCTTCATGCGGCGAGTTCTCCAAAGCGTGGACCATTTCTACGCCCAATCGGAAGCCGACGCCGAGCGATTGCGCCAGATCGGCGTCCCGGCTGAGAAAGTTACGGTCACGGGCAACCTCAAGTATGACATTGCGCCTCCCAGCCCTAACTCGTGGGTCGCAGAAACCAAACAAAGGTTGGCGGACATGCGCCGTGCGCCGGTATGGTTGGCGGCCAGCACCATGCCGGGCGAAGAGCGGCTCTTGCTGCCGGTTGCGCGCGCCGTTCGGGAACGCTTTCCGCGGGCCTTATGGATGGTGGCCCCGCGCCATCCGTCGCGTTTTGACGAGGTGGAGCAGTTGCTGAAAGATTCGGGCCTGCGCACCGTGCGTCGGACTCGGCTCGACGGAATGAGCGAGGAGTCGCGCAGCGCGTTGGAATCCGCCGAAGCCCTGTTGCTCGACACGATGGGGGAATTGGCGGCCAGCTTCGATTTGGCCGATGTGGTTTTTATGGGGGGGACACTCGCGCCGACTGGAGGCCACAACCTCATCGAGCCGGCGCTGGCCGGCAAGGCGATCTTGATCGGTCCCCACATGGAAAATTTCCGCGATGTGGCGACGCACTTTCTCGGCGCGGGAGCTGTTCTCCAGGTGCCCGACGGCGCGGCGGTTGCGCCCACTCTGCTGCATCTGCTCGGCGACGCCTCAGCCCGTGACCAACTCGGCGCGCGGGCGCGGCAGGTGTTGAATGAGCAGCGGGGCGCGACGGCACGGACGCTTGGCCAGATCAAGACTTGGCTGGAGATGCCAACCTCCTGACCCAGGAGCCTCCATGCGCCGATGGTTGACGCCGCTCGCCCGCGGGTTCGGCTGTGCGGTCAAGATTCGTGAGCAGCTCTATCACCGAGGCTGGATTCGGCCCGGGCGGCTCGAGCGACCCGTCATCAGCGTGGGCAACCTGACCGTGGGAGGAACCGGAAAGACCCCGGTCGTTATCTTCGTTGCCGAATGGCTGCTCAAAAATGAGCTGCACCCCGCCATTCTGACGAGGGGTTATGGTCGCTCAACTCAGGTGCCGCTCGTCATCGAACCGGGCGCGCCACGAGCGGCGGACCCCCGCCACGTGGGCGATGAGCCGGCGCTGATGGCTCAAAAGCTGCCGACGGTCCCGATTCTGGTTTCCCGCGACCGCTTTCGCGCCGGCCGGGAAGCCGAAAGGCGATTCGGAGTGGACGTGCATATTCTGGATGACGGTTTTCAGCACTGGCGGCTTGCCCGCGACCTTGACTTGGTCTTGTTGGATTCCACCCAAGCTTTGGCCGAAGAGGCGCTCGTTCCGGCAGGACGTCTGCGTGAGCCCCTCGCCGCGCTGCGACGAGCGGACGCCCTGATGTTGACCCGCGCGGAACTGGCGAATCCCCAAGCGAATGAAATGTTGGTTCGCACCGTGAATCCGCGCGCCCCTATTTTCCACTCCACGACGGAACTCACGCACCTGGTGGAGATGCGGACCGGAGAGTTACATCCGCCTTGCCGTTTTCAGAACATACCCGTGATGGTCTTCGCCGGGCTGGGCAATCCCCAGGGCTTTTTTCAAGCGGTTCGGCGTTGGGGGTTCAACGTGGTCGGCGAAAAAGCGTTTTCCGACCATCATCGTTATTCCCCAGGCGACCTCATGGAGATGGCCCAGCAAGCCCGCGAGCGCGGGGCGGAAGCCTGCTTGACGACGGAAAAAGACGGCATGAACTTTCCGCGCGGCCTCGCGGCGGCCATCTCGCCGCCGCTTCTGGAGTGTGCCATTCGCGTTCAGGTGAACGAAGCCGCGGCTTTTGAGGCTATGCTGGGGCGCGCGGTACACCTCCGCGAGGAGAAAAACGCGTGATGCTTCATGCCGACCGGCTGCCGCCGCCGCGAAAGATTCTTGTGCGGGCCACCAATTGGGTCGGCGACGCCGTGCTTTCGCTTCCCGCGCTCGAGGCCCTGCACCGCCGCTTTCCCGCCGCCGAAATTGTGGTGCTGGCCAAGCCGTCCGTCAGCGAACTCTATTGGCAGCATCCGGCTCTCCATCGGGTGAAGGTTTACGACCCCAGGAAGGAGCATCGCGGCTGGCAGGGTTTCCGCAAGTTAACGGCGGAGCTTCGTTCCGAGCAATTTGATTTGGCGGTGCTGTTCCAAAACGCTTTCCACGCCGCATGGATCGCATACCGGGCGCGCATTCCGGTTCGGGTCGGCTACGCCACGGACGGTCGTGGGTTTTGGCTGACGCATCCCATTCCCGTCCCTCCGCCAACGCATTACCTCCATCAAAGCTATTACTATTGGCAACTGCTCTACCGCGCCGGCCTTGCCGAAAAGCCCTCGTTGATTGAGCAGATTCACTTGTCGCTACGGCCGAGTGAAAAAAACTGGGCGGCAAGATATTTGAAGGGCCTGGGCCTGAGCGGTCCTAGGTTTCTCGTGGGCTTGAGCCCAGGAGCTTCTTTCGGGCCGGCCAAGCGGTGGCTGCCGTCGCGTTTTGCGGACCTGGCGGACCGTCTGATTGGAGCGCTTCACGCCGACGTGCTCATCTTGGGTCTGCCGGCGGAGCGTCCGCTCGCCGAAGCGATCGCCCAAGCGATGCGGCATACCCCCGTCATCCTGGCAGGAGAAACGTCCCTGCGCCAGTGGATGGCCCTGCTTTCTCAATTGAGTCTGCTGCTGTGCAACGATTCGGGGTCCATGCACTTGGCGGCGGCGCTGGGGGTGCCAGTGGTGGCGCTGTTTGGCTCAACCGATGCCTTTGCCACGGGCCCGCTCGGCGCGCACGCCCGCGTGCTTCAACATCACGTCGCGTGCAGCCCGTGCGGACACCGAGTTTGCCCCATTGATTTTCGATGCATGAACGGACTGACCGTGGAGAGCGCGCATCGGGCCGCGCTCCAGCTTGTCAAGGAACTCCATATCACGCATCACAGAGAGTGGGAAAACTGAACGCGCTAAATAGGGCCGCGACCGTTGCTCGCGCCCCTGGGGTGACCGTGCAAATAGACGCGCAGAATCGTGCTCAATTGCTGGCGCTCATTGAGCGCTTGCCTCGCCAGCGCATCGTCATGTTCGGAGACTTGGTGGCCGACGAATTTATTTACGGCGAGATTGCGCGTGTGTCGCGCGAGGCCCCGGTGCTGATCTTAAAGCAGCGGGAGCGGGAAATCGTTCCCGGCGGCGGCGGCAATGCCGCCAACAACCTGAATGATCTCGGCGTTCAAACGGTCGTGGTGGGACTGGTTGGGGAAGACGAACCCGGCGACGCTCTGTTGAGATATTTTCGACAAAAGGGAATGTCCACAAGCCGGGTGCTGCGCCTTCCGGGCTATCGCACGCCCACGAAGTCGCGTATTCTGGGAGGTCTGGCGCACTGGCAGAGGCAACAAATTGTCCGCTTGGACCACGAGCCGGCCGCGCTCCCGCCGCCGGCCGTGCGACGCCGCTTGGCTCGGCTTGCCGCTGAAGCGGCTTCCTCGGCCACCGGGGCGCTGATTTCCGATTACGGATACGGCACGGCGAGCCCGGCCGCGGCGGCGCGGTTGCGCCGCTCGGCCCGCCGACAAGCTCGGCCCGTGACCGTAGATTCTCGTTTTGACCTTGGAGCTTACCGCGAGTTGACCGGCGCCACGCCCAATGAGCCGGAAATTGAGGCAATGGCCCATCGGTCGGTGGACAACGATCTGCAATGTCTTGAACTTTTGGGAAGAAGGATTCTGCGCCGCCAACGCTTTGAAGCGCTTCTGGTGACCCGCGGACGGGATGGAATGATGCTTCTTGAGCCGCGCCGCGCCGCGCGCCTCCTTCCCATCTTCGGCTCGGATCAGGCGGTGGACGTGACAGGTGCCGGGGATACCGTCATTGCGGCGTTTACGGCTGCGCTGGCCGCGGGTGCCGATTTTCTCCGCGCCGCTATGCTCGCCAACTGTGCCGCCGGCCTCGTCGTCATGAAACGCGGGACGGCCACTGTCACCGCGGAAGAACTGAAGGAAGCGGTGAAGAACGCATGAGCGGCAAGATCATCCCGCGGGCGGAAGCGCGCAACCTCGGAGAACGCCTGCGAGGCGAAGGGCGCCAGATTGTTTTTGCCAACGGTTGCTTTGACCTGCTGCACGTGGGCCATGTCCGCTATCTGGAGGCTGCTCGCCGCCAGGGCGATGTTTTAGTGGTTGGGGTCAACGGCGATGCAGCCGTGCGCCAACTGAAAGGGGAGGGTCGGCCAATTTTGCCGGTCGCCGCGAGAATCGAATTGGTGGCTGCGCTTCGCTCCGTGTCTTATGTCATCGTTTTTGAGGAGTTGACGGCCGAACCCTTGCTCCGCGAACTGCGACCCCACATTCACTGCAAAGGAACCGACTACTCCGAAGGGACTGTCCCGGAGCGCGAAGTTGTCCAAGCCTGGGGCGGGAAGACCATGATTGTCGGCGATCCCAAATCGCATTCCACGCGGGATCTCATTGCCCGCATCGCCCGAAAAACCGTGGACCCCTGACCTCTATAAACCACCGTGAACCTGCGCCGCCTGTTAATCCTCCGCTTAAGCTCCATCGGCGATATTGTCCACACGCTGCCGGCCGTCGCCGCCTTGGGCCGAAGCTTTCCCGAAACTGAAATTCATTGGGCCGTCGAACGCCGATTTGGCGAGCTTCTCGACGGCAATCCCTACGTCCGG
>JAKASC010000172.1 GCA_021828245.1 Acidobacteriota bacterium | reverse complement strand
ATTCACCTTGAACATGCCGTTCCAACTCGAGCCGCGGTAATAATTCTGGTACCAATAGGTATGAACGAAGGTCACCTTGCCCAGGGCGCCAGAGTCCACCAACTGTTTACCGAGAATGAAGTGCGGCCAACTCCGTTGCTGGGTGCCGGTTTGCACCACGCGGCCGGTCTGCTTAACGGCTTGCAGGATGGCTGCGCCCTCGGCAATTGAATGGATAATGGGTTTCTCGCAGTAAGCGTCCTTGCCCGCTCGGACAGCATCCACCAGCATGGTCTTGTGCCAGTGGTCGGGAGCTCCAATGACCACCGCATCAATGTCCTTGCGGTCGAGCACCGTTCGGTAATCCAACGCGCCCGTGGCGCCCCGTCCCGCGATTTTGAGGCCCGCTTGGCGGTGCGGGGTATAAACATCACACACGCTCACGATTTCAACCGAAGGCTGCTTGACGAAAATGGAAGCGAGGTACTGAGCGCGCTCCCCGCTACCTAGGACACCGATTCGGATGCGCTCGTTGGCGCCGAGGACACGCGCCGGCGTGAGCCCCCCGAAGGCGGCCGCTCCGGCTCCCGCCATGACCGTATCCTTCAAAAATTCCCGCCTGGAGACCGAACCTTGAGTTGGGTCGTGTCGCAATGTCATCCTCCTTCTCCAAAAATTGAGCTTGTCCGGCAAGCTCGTGTCTAAAGCACGCGATATTAAACAAACTCCTGCGCCAAAAGCCAGCCAAATCCTGAAAAACGAGTTGGGGGATCGGGCTTCCCCGCGCCGGCTTCAAAATCTCCGTTGGTTTTTTGCGGGCAGGATGTAAACTAAAGCGCTTCGCCGGGGGGAGGCCGAAAGATGTTCCTGGGACATGTGGCCGTGGGACTGGCAGCCAAAAAGCCTGCGCGCAAACCGTCGCTCGGTACGCTTTTGCTGGCGGCTGAGCTACCGAACCTTCTTTGGCCTATTTTTCTGGCGCTCGGCCTGGAACGTGTTTATATCGTCCCCGGCATCACGGCCGTTTCGCCGCTCGATTTTGTTTCCTACCCGCTCTCGCACAGCTTGCTTGCCGACGTCGGATGGGCGTCGCTTCTGGCGGGTCTCTATTATCTGTTGCGAAAGGACGAGCGTGGGGCTTATTGGATCTGGGTATGCGTGGTGAGCTATTGGATTTTGGCCGCGATCAGTCACCGACCCGATTTGCCGTTTTATCCGGGTGGCGAGACAGATGTCGGCCTGGGTTTATGGAACTCGCGGAGCGGAACAATTTTGGTGGAAAGCGTCATGCTGGCGATGGGAATTCATCTTTATTTGAAAGCAACGCAACCGCGGGACTCTTTGGGCGATTGGACCTTTTGGTCATTGATGGCGATCATCGTTGTTATCTTCTTAGCCGGCATCTTTGGCCCACCACCCCCGAACCGCCAGGCGCTTGAGACCATGTCACTCGGCCTGTGGCTGGTTCCCGCATGGGGTTACTGGATTGATCGCCATCGCGAGCTACGGTGGTGAACGGCCCTTGGCGGCGGCGGCTCGGGTGGCGGCTCCCTGTCACGGCATCAAAGTCTGAAGCTGATTCAAAAGCGAGGGCAAAGAGGGTCCATCCCAGGTCGTGTTGAAGATCCCGTAGTTCTCCAGTTCTCCATAAACGCGACCCGCGTTTGGGTAATCCGAGTCCGTGCCGTTAGCCGGCCAATAGCCCCAGTCGAGGCTATTCAATTGAATGTATCGGGTAATGATTTGGAACCAGAAGCCCAGCTCCGAGTTGCTGGCGCTGGTGACACAGGAATCGGAAGTGTTACAGGTTCCGAATTCGCCGAGCCAGAGCGGCTGGGGATTGGCTCCCGTGATCAGATAACCCCACGCCGGGGTAATACGGCTCACCCAATCGTTATAGCTGGTGAGGGGGTTGCCAGAATAAAAAAAGCCGTAATTGTGCGCTTCGTAAACGACGCGGTTGGGCTGATTGAGAGTCACCGGGAGATTGGCGACGCCGGAGAGGTCGCCGGCATAATTGACCCCTTCCACAAAGACCAGCAGGTTAGGATTCACGCTTAGAACCGCATTTCCTGCTCGTTCGGCGGCTGCCGGCCAATTGGTGGCCGCAGGGCCACCCCAGGTGGCACAAAGCGTTGTGCCATTCAGGGTCGCGCAGCGGGGTTCATTTCTGAGGTCCACTCCGATAACGTCGGGCTGGCTCGCATAGCGGCTCACCATCCCCTGCCAATCGTGGATCCAACTGGTTTCGGGATAAGTGGTGTTGTACCAAAGTCCGTCGCCATCCGAGTTACTACAACACCAGATGGCATCGCTCACGTGGTTGTCGAGAATGACCATAAGGTGGTTGGCGGCCAACGTGCTCACAACCTGGTCCAGAATGTCCAAGGCGTGCATGCCAGCAAGACTCGGGTTGGCGGCGACCAGGCTGCTCCCGACCACCGGGTTGGTCTCATATATTTGGTTGGACCACTGTAGCCGCACCGCATTGAAGCCCCACCCGCGGAGTTCAGCAGCAATGCTTCCGAGGCTCTGGTAAGCCAGCCCGCCAACCACGCCATCCGGCCCCTCGGCTCCGTACCAATTGAACGCTTTGAGCCTCACTCGATTCCCATTGGCATCCACAATCCACCTGCCGCTCGTGTGCAAAGGAAACACGACCGTCACGGCAGCGGGTGGCACGGCGGGGGGTGAGGAGTGAGGGCCTCCGCCGCATGACGATTCCAACATCAGCATAGCCCCGCAAAGAAGCACGCTGGCGATGCAAATCGGGCAGCGGGTTGGGTAACGAGCGGGATGGCGATTCACTGGCGGTTACAAAACCCCTCAAGGTCGGTGATGGAGCCGCGGGGTTCCCGAGGGGCGAGGCGGCGGACCCGCTAGGTTGAGCGGTCGAGTCAGTTGAATCTCAAGGGTTGTCCCCGGCCGCAGCAGAATGCCTTTGCTGTGGCTCGTCAACAGCAAGACTAATCCCCCAACCCCCGCCGAAGCGGCAGAAAGCGCGCTCACGCCCCCGAGGCCGCTACTATCAATCACGCTGCTGGTATCTTCGGCCGACGGCGTCGTATTCGCCTGGACACGCCCTCCCGATTGATCTCCATCCTTCGCGGCTTTTAATCGGACGCCGGCCAGCGAATAAACGATGCATTGGATAGGTCGCGTTGTTCCATCAGGAAGCGTTAGGCTGACAAATCGCAGACTCAGTTGAGCCCTCCCCATCAGCCTTCCCGGTTGCACCACGCCGGTGACGAATCCCTTCACATAGCTGTGCGCGGGAATCAACATGCGGTCGCCAAGGGTCACTGGAAAGGTGGTTTCCCCGTACACCGCTTCACCACGATAAGCGGTGCGGGAGTTGATGGTGTTGTTGATCCGCAGGGGAATGATGGTTCCTTGCGGGACCGTCTCTCCCCCGTAGTCGAGGGCTCTACGCGACGCTTCCCGGCTCGACTTGGTGACGGGCGGGGCAGCACGCAGAAGAGCGACGCTCAGGAAAAAAGCGAACGGAATCAACCCTCGCGTTCGAGACACGAAGCCACACCCCACCTTCCAAACACACCGCCTCATTCGCCTGCTCCCCACATTTCAACAGTTAACATGCTTTAAGTTTGGACGCAACGGCGCAGCGTTCAGGTTGCAGGGATGAAGCGGGCGCTCACCACGCCATCCAGGGTGGCCACCAATAATTTCACGCCATGCGCGTTGGCCCCGCTCCCGACGATGGAGCGCAGCCTGTAACCGTGAGCCATCTCCAACGATTTGTTCCACTCGTCCAGCGCTTTTGGGGGAATCGAAGTAAACGCTGGACGTCGTCAGGCCGGCGGCGTGCAACCCTTCCCACTAAAACTTCCGAAACGGTTGCTTCACATCCGCCACGCTTGCCATCCTCACTGCCGACGGCATAGACTCAAGCCTGCGATTCTCACGAATGGCAGATCGGGCAAGGAAAGCAGTCCGACCGGGCCATGTTTCCAGGAGATGGGACGATGCTTTTTCGGCTTTGGCGATCGGAGATTCTTCTTGCAGGGGTTGCGGCCTTCATGCTGGCGCTACCGGGGGTTGGGCGAAGTCAGCAGCCGCCCGCCGTACAGAACATTTCGCTCGATGGTGAATGGCATTTTGTCACCGACCCTGCGGATCATTTGGAGGTGTCGCATCTCGCAACGGTGACCGGTGTTCGCATGATCCGTGTTCCCTCTTCCTGGCAAACGCAGTTTGCCGACCTGCGGAACTATGCCGGCGTTGCGTGGTACTGGCGGTCGTTTACCTCGCCTCCACGCCGGGCGAACGGAGTGGTGATGCTGCACTTTGGTGCAGTAGATTATCGCGCCGTGGTTTACCTCAATGGGCATCGGCTCGGCGCGCACGAGGGCGGCTATTTACCGTTCAGCTTTGATATCACTTCGTTCCTTCATCCAGGCAAAAATCAAGTGGCAGTCAAAGTCGCCGACCCCGGACCGCACCACAGCGTGGAGGGAATTCATTATTCTCAAATTCCGCATGGCAAGCAGGATTGGTACGTAGAAACAAGCGGGTTGTGGCAAAAGGTCGAACTTCGAGTTCGGCCGCGAACGCATTGGGGCGTGGTTCACATCACAGCGCCTGCGAGCGGTCATTTTTCGATTTCGGCGCATGTCCAGCACCCGCCCACGCTCCATCATGTAGGTCTTCCGGTCACGGCGCAGGCAAAAATTTTCGATCCCCAGGGAAAGATGATCTGGCAAGGGCTACAAAGCCTCAATCCCGAACAAGGTGTCGTCCATTTTTCCGGCAGCGTTTCGCCGCCTCGTTTGTGGAGTCCAAACCATCCGGCGCTTTACTCCCTCCGCCTCCGTTTGAGCTCGGGCGACCAAGAAACCTATCGGTTCGGTTTTCGCACTTTTCAGGCACACGATGGCAAATTTTATTTGAATGGCAGAATCATTTACCTGCGCGGCGCGCTCGACCAGAATTTTTACCCGGAAACCGGTTACACGCCGCCGTCGCTCAACTACATCCGCCAGGAAATGCTCAAGGCGAAGTCCTTGGGACTCAACCTGTTGCGTTGCCACATTGATGTTCCCGACCCGCGTTATCTCGAAGCCGCGGACGAAACCGGAATGCTGATTTGGTACGAGATTCCGAACT
>JAKASC010000171.1 GCA_021828245.1 Acidobacteriota bacterium | reverse complement strand
GTGGTTCGAATCGGGCGGGCCTTCACAATGGCTCGCGCAACGCGGCGCGAGTGGCGCTCTTCCCCTAACTCGTAAATCAGGTTGGCAAGGTCCGGCTCCAGCATGCGGTTAACAAATTCCCCGGCCGTCACACCCTCTCGGCCCATCCGCATGTCGAGCGGACCCTCCAGGTCAAAACTAAATCCTCTTGAAGCCTCTCTGAGCTGCAAGGAACTTACGCCCAAATCGGCGAGGATTCCTGCCGCCGGGCCCAAGCCACTTGATGCGTGCAGCCTTGCCAGCTCCGAGATGTTCCCCTCTGCAACCATAAGCTTTTCGCCGAATCGCTGGAGCCGCTTTCGGGCCACCCCTAGCGCCGTCGCGTCCCGGTCAATTCCCAATAACCTTCCCCGGCCGTTCGATAAAACCTCAAGAATCGCCTCGGCGTGCCCTCCAGTGCCGAGTGTGGCGTCAATGTAGGCGCCATCCGGGTCAATTTTCAGGAACTCCAAAACCTCCGCCACCATGACCGGCTGATGTGTCGTCGCCGATTTTTCACGGTTTGTCTCAATCCTTTTCCTCCCCTAAATTCCGAGTTCGCTCAGTGCCTGGGCGTCTTCATCCGTGAACGGCGTCTGCTCCAGATGTTCTTGGAACCGTTGCATGTTCCAAACATTCAGGTGATCGAGATATCCGATCACTGCAACCTCGCCCCGCATCGCTGCCGACTCGCGCAACAACGAGGGAATCAGCAGACGGCCGAGTGCGTCTGCCCGAACAACCTGTCCCCAGTAATTCACCCGGTCCAAAAATCGCTTCTTGGATTTGTTTAACGACGGCAGGGCCGCTAATTTTTCCTCGAGGGCCCTCCAAACCGGAAAGGGGTAAATGTAAACCGACTGGCCATCTACGCTGGTCACGTAAAATTCCTGGCCAAAATTTTCGTCCAAATAACTCTTGAAGGTCGCCGGAATCTTGAGCCGCCCTTTGCTGTCCACCGTCGCTGGATAATTGCCGCGTAGCATGGGGTGAGTTTGGTACTCTTTTCATTTCCCTCAACGTCTCAGAAGGCCTCAAAATCTGGATCGTTTTTACACTTTCTACTACTTTCTACCACTTCTGCCCACGAACTATACGTTCTGATTTTTGCCTTGTCAAGAGTTATTTTTGTTTTTCCACAGCAGCTTGCACCCCCGCACCTTGACGGACGAGGGCCCCAAAAACCGCCAATGGTCATGCTTAAGAAGCCAGAGGATTGTGGCCTTCAATCGAACGGCGACACGGCGCTCGACCGACGCAGATTGTCAAAGCGTCCGATCTTAAAAAACCTCGCCTCAACATCGTCTGCGAGCGGCGGCCTGACGGTTCCGGCACGGGAGGCTGATTTCTTTATTCTTAATTACCCCCGACGCGAACCCATTCCCTGGATTTTTGTATCGCCCGTCTTCTTCCGAGCAAGGTGTCCCATGTCTTCAAAGGAAACTCCAAACGCCCATTGCCGGAAGCCGCACTGGCCATCATGCTATAATTCGTTGGTCGGCCGTTTCAGGGAGGCGGCACGACAAGAGGCATTCCGCGCCGGGCAAAAGCGCGCGGGGAAGGACGGAGAAAGTTCGATGGCGATTGAATACTACGAGAGGGTTTGGCACAACGGAAAATTTATTGCCTGGAGTGAGGCGAACATCCACGTAGCCTCCCACGTTGTCAGTTACGGGTCATGCCTGTTTGAAGGCATTCGGTGTTACGACACGCCTCAAGGTCCGGCCATCTTCCGCCTGAAGGACCACGCGCAGCGCCTTGTGGACTCATGCAAAATCTATCGGATGAACCTCGATTTTACGACCGACCAACTGGAGCAGGCGATGGTGGAGCTGACGCGCGTGAACCGCGTTCCCTCCTGCTATATTCGACCGTTGATTTTTCGGGGTTATGGGGATTTAGGCGTGAGTCCGCTCAAAAATCCCGTGGAAATCTACCTGCTGGCATGGAAATGGGGAAAATACCTGGGCGAAGAAGCCTTGAAGCAAGGCGTGGATGTTTGTGTCACCTCGTGGCAGCGCATTGCGCCCAATACCCTCCCGTCCATGGCGAAGGCTGCCGCGAACTATATGAACGCCCAGCTTATCAAAATGGAAGCACTCACCAACGGCTACGTGGAAGGCATCGCCCTCGACGTCCATGGCAATATCAGTGAAGGGAGCGGAGAAAACATCTTTATTGCCCGCCATGGGACTCTGCTCACGCCTCCGCTCGCATCATCCATTCTTCCGGGGATAACAAGGGCTTCGGTCATCACGCTGGCCGAGGAAATGGGTATTCGGGTGATTGAGCAACCGCTTCCCCGCGAGGCCCTTTACATCGCCGATGAAGTCTTCTTCACAGGCACGGCAGCGGAAATCACGCCCATCCGTTCGGTGGACCGAGTCGTGGTAGGCAAAGGACAACCGGGGCCCATCACCCGCAAGCTTCAGAGCCGCTTTATGAGCATCGTGCAGGGTCAAGGGGAAGACACCTACGGTTGGCTGACTTACTGTAACCAGCCGGTAGCCACGCAAGGCTAATTGATTCGATGAAATGGGCGCTCCAGAGCGGCCTCATGCCTCGTCCGGCTTGCGAGACGCATTTGGGATTAGCGAGACGTCTTGGACACTCCGAGCCATCGAGCGCGCAAGTGGCCATCATTTATGACGAGACTCAGGGTGGGTTTTGAGGGCGAAGCGGTATTGAATTGAAGCGGGACGGTCTTCCTAAAGATTCGTTTTCCTCGGCTGGATGAGACGTGCACCGTGATCTGCCGCAGGGCGGCCGGCAAAGCGATCGTTTCAGAGAGCCGGCCCTGGTAGCCACCTCCCAGAAACAGAATGCGGCGCTTTTTCTTCCCTTTTAGCTCCCATCTGGACAGAACCTTGTTTCCGTGCATGAGTGTCAGCGTACCTTTGGCAAAGGGATACTGGCAAATCAGGCGAATAATTCTCTTGCCTTGGTCCTCTGGGGCTTCAGCCGGGCTCGGGGAGACGGAAGGCCCAACCGGAGCTACGGGAGCGGCGGCTGATTCGGTCGGAGTTGCTCCAGAGGTCGGCTGGGCTGACGGAGGGAGCGCACGGTTTCCCGGCGTGCTTGCAAGGGCAGAGGCGTGGACAGGCGGAGGTTCGGTAAACCTCGTTTGTCGCCTGGCGCCGGAAGCAGCCTCGTTTGAGGGAGCGGAGCCGCGAGAGGCCGCGAACGGGTTCGTCTCCCAAACAGAGCTTGGAGGTGGGGGCGCCGTAATTGACCACGGCGACGGCGGCGGCACGGGAGCCGTCAGTGTCCGAATTCGATGGTAAACGAAGGCTCCCGCCGCGCCCAGCAACACCGCAGCGGCGAGAGCACCCCAGACGATTTTTTGCCGAGGTCGGAAGAGAGTCGGGCTGCCAGCGACGGTTTCAGCCACGTCGAGTTGATGTCCATCCGTCGGCTTGCCCTCCGCCTTATCGGCAGCCCGCCCGGGAGTCGCTGATGAGGTCTCGGCGCGGCTAAGGTCTGCAAGCAGTTCCCCCGCCGTTGAATAGCGCTGCCGCGGGTCCTTAGCTAGACAACGCATGACGACTTCTTCGATTTCCGGTCGGATATCCTGCTTGAGCTTGCGGGGAGGGGGAATGTCTTCGTAAACCGTCTTGAACATCACTGTCGCAAGCTCGCCCGCAAACGGTCTCTGCCCCACCAGCATTTCGTAGAGAATGATTCCAAGCGAGAAAAGGTCGCTGCGGCCGTCGAGCTTGACGCCGGTAATCTGTTCCGGGGACATATAAGACGGCGTGCCCGCCATGGCCATGGTGCTGACCGTTGCCTCCAGGGATGCTTTTCGCGCGATGCCAAAGTCGGTAATTTTTATTTGGCCTTTTTCCGTAATCAAAATGTTGGCGGGCTTGAGGTCACGGTGGACAATCTGTCGTTGATGGGCGTAATCGAGCGCCTCCGCAATCTGCCGAACCCAGTTGAGCGCCTGGCTTGTCGGGGGCAAGGGATTCTCTGCCAGGATGTGCTCGAGGGTGCGCCCTTCCACGTATTCGATAACGATGTAATGCAACTTACTTTCTTCATCCGTGACTGCGTCATAAATGGTGACAATATGGGGGTGAGCCAAGCAGCCGGCCATGCGCGCCTCTAACAAGGGGTCTTTGGCAGAGATGGCGCCGCTGCTTCCGTGGGAGGGCGAAGCTGGCAACGAAAGAACCTTAATGGCGACCAGGCGGCGGATCGTCGGATCAAAAGCTTTATAAACGGTTCCTGCCGTGCCGCGCCCTAATTCCTCGATGACTTCGTAACGGCCAATTTTATTCACAGCCTAGGCGCTCTCGAGGGCGATCGCGAAGCCCCCCTGCTGGGTGATGTTATCACGCCTTTTCATCGAACGAAAGCCGGATCCATTATCCATCCAAGCATTAACTAGGCCGAGCATTGACTTGCCATGACTGTTTCGTTAGGATGCCGCAGCGGCGCTAGAGAATCATTTCCCGGGCGCAAAGCCCGGAGAGCAGGCTCAATGGCGCGATTGGTCATTACGCAGCCGAGTGGGCAGATGGAAGTGTTCGAAATCACTCGGCCGACGATTGAGATCGGCCGGGCGGAATCGAACGATCTCGTCCTAAACCACGCCAGCGTTTCGCGACATCACACCAAACTTGAGATCAGCGCAGACAGCCGGGCGGTGCTGTGGGACCTTGGCAGCCTGAACGGGACGTTGGTCAACGGGCAAAGAATCGAGCAGCACCCGCTCTCCGACCAGGACCAAATCCAGATCGGCATGTATCAGCTCAAGTATGAGTCTGCCGAGGGGCGCGCCATGCATGTGGAGGTGGGCAGCCGGCCGGACAGCCAGTTGGCCGGTCTCTCGGAAAACCTGGGCGCCGTGCTCCGGCGTAGTGGAGAGGATCCCAGTCAAACGGTGATCGGGTCAGCCGAGGACCGCCTGCGGGCCGTGGAACGAGAGAACAAGGTCCTCAAGGTGCTGGCCGGGGTGGGCAAGGCCCTTTCAACGGCGCTCACCACCGACGAAGCGATGCGCCGTGTTATGGAACTGGTGTTTCACCTGGAAAACGTGGAGCGCGGCTTCGTGATGCTCCTGGACGAGGAAAAGCGCGGCTTTAAGCCCGCCGTGATGCTTTACAAGGACG
>JAKASC010000170.1 GCA_021828245.1 Acidobacteriota bacterium | reverse complement strand
CGACGATGCCGGATGGCGAGCGCACTTCATCCCATTGGCCTTCCTCGCGGAGCACGGCCACGCGGTCGCCGGACTTGAGGATGTCGAGCGCGGTGTGGACGGGGGCAAAGGTGCTTAAAACATCGAGCGAAGGCGAAATGACGTAGGCAAAGCCCACCGGGGAGCGATGCTGTGGGCGGTAAAACCATTCATAGTAGGCCGCGCCCAATATTACCGCCAGAATGCCAAGGACGAACAGAACTCGTTTAATCGGCAGCCCCTCTCCCACCACGATGTCCATGCAGGTTGCGAGCCTTCGCGCCCGGCGCTCGGCCTCGCCCCGCACCCGAGCCGGACACGCGGCAAAGGGATGCTTCGCGCGCGCCGGCGTCCTGTCTCATTTTACACCATCGCCGTCATTCGAGGCCGAGGAGGTTCGGCGGGATACAAGGAGAATCTGCAAGGCATCGAGCGGCGCGAAGGCCGGGCCCGAGGGATGAACTTTCGCGGTATGCTGGAAGGGATGGCGGTCAAAATCGAGAGGCTTATGATTCCGGGTCCAGCGGGCGAGTTGGAAGCGCTGCTGGAGTGGGATGCCTTGCGGCCCGCGAGCTTGGCGGCGATAGCGTGCCACCCGCATCCGCTGTTCGGCGGGACCATGCACAACAAGGTCGTATATCGAGCCGCCAAGGCGGCCCTTGCCAGCGGGGCGGTGGCGCTGCGATTCAATTTCCGCGGCGTGGGAAAAAGCCAGGGGACTTACGATGCCGGAAGAGGTGAACGCGACGACGCTCGCGCCGCGCTGGACGAACTCGCTCGGCGCTTTCCGCACCTGCCGGTTGCGATGATGGGATTCTCTTTTGGCTCCGCGGTGGCTCTGGCGGTCGGGGCGAGCGAAGTGAGGGTGCAATGGCTGGTGGGTTTGGGTCTTCCGGTTGCGTCCACCGACTTCGGCTTTCTGTTCGATTGCCCAAAACCAAAATTGATAGTTCAGGGCACGCTCGACCAGTTTGGCCCGCGAGAGAAATTGCAGGAAGTATTTGACGGATTTGCTCCGCCGAAAGAGCTGCGCTGGGTGGAGGGCGTGGATCACTTCTTTACCGGCAAGCTGGAGGAGGTCGAAGTTGCTGTTGAGGAATTCCTGCAGCGTGTCGCCGTAGGGCAATGACACAAGGGCGCGGCGGCAGCACTTTGTCGCGCGACGCCGCCGGCCGGATGGTGATGGCCGCTGCGGCGAGTCAACCTGGGAGGCAGAATGCCATCAATTGAGGATCCGGAAAAAGGCCCTTTCTACTGTCCGACCTGCGACCGTGAAGTGGACGACCCGCTGGTCTGCGGCGACTGCGCCGCCATCATCTGCCGGCGCTGCGGGAGCGTGCTCGAAAAAATAGATGAGCTGGGCATCGGATGATGTCTCGACAGGCCGGGCGGAAAATCGCCTCCGGCTCATCCCTCCGCCGTGGTCGGGTCAATCATGGATCTCACTTCCGAGACGCGGTTGGCGGGAAAACCGCCTTGCTTCGCGTGTTCCTTAATCATCTCTGCGTTCGGGGCGATATAGACGCAATAGATTTTGTCGTCCGTGACGTAGCTTTCCACCCACTGAATTTGCGGCCCCAGCTTCGTGAGCACGCCGCACGACGTTTGCGAAATGGCGTGCAGGTCCTGGCGGGAAAATTTTCCAGCCCCGGGGATTTCACGCTCGATGATGAACCTTGGCATCGCGGTGACCCTCCTTTTGGAGTTTAACGAATTCCCGATAATTCCCGGAGACGAATTAGGCCGTAATCCGCCGGTTCGACCTTAGTACTCCGCCAGTGACCGCGCCACGCGCACAATATCCGCCGGTTGAGGCAAGACCGCCTCTTCAAGGATGGGATGATAGGGAACATAGACGTCTTTTCCTGCCAGGCGCTTGACGGGCGCGTCGAGAAATTCAAACAGTTCATCCGCGATGCGCGCCGCGATTTCCGCGCCGTAACCCCAGGAAATACAGTCTTCGTGCAGAACTAAAGCGCGATTGGTTTTTTTCACCGAGGCGGCAATGAGCTCCCAATCATAGGGTTGAAGCGAACGAAGATCGAGAATCTCCGCGCGAATGCCGGCAGCTTCGAGTTCTTTGGCGGCTTGCACGGCACGAATGACCAAGGAGCCGTAGGTGATGATGGTCAAATCGGTGCCTTCCCGCACCAGCTTGGCCTTGCCGAACGGAATCATGTATTCGGGGCCGGGATAGGGGCTGCGATTGTGGGTTTGGCGGTAGAGGTGTTTCGGCTCAAGGAAGAGGACCGGATCGTCCGACCGAATGGCGGTGCGCAACAGGCCGTTGGCGTCGAGCGCGGTTGAGGGCATGACGACGCGCCAGCCGGGCAGATGCGTGAAAATGGATTCTCCGGACTGGCTGTGATAAATGGCGCCGCCGGCCAAATAGCCGCCAATCGGCGCCCGCACCACCATAGGACAAGAAAATTCGTTATGAGAGCGCCAGCGCAGGGTGGGGATTTCATCCCGCATCTGCATCATGGCCGGCCAAATGTAATCGAAGAACTGAATCTCCACCACCGGCTTCAATCCTCGCGTGGCCATGCCCATAGCGCGGCCCACGATGGCTCCTTCGGCAATGGGCGTGTTGTAGCAGCGGGCGCTGCCGAATTGCCGCTGCAGGCCGTGGGTCACTTTGAATACGCCGCCCTTGCCCTTGACGTTGGGTAACTCCGCTTCGTGGCTGCAATCGGCCACGTCCTCGCCAAAAACCACCACGCGCGGGTCGCGCGCCATCTCGTCACGCAGGCAGGCATTGATTAAATCCACCATGGTGCGGGGCTCGCCGTGAAACTTAGGCGGCCGGTCAAATTGCTCCGAGGTTGGATCCACGGTCGGCGAATAAAGGTAGAGCATGACCTTTTCTGGCTCGGGAGGCGGCGCGGCCAGGGCTTGGTCGGCGGCCCGGCGAATTTCGTGGTCCACCTCGCTTTCCATATGCTTCAGGTCTTTTTCGGTCACCAGACCTTGGGCCAGCAGAAAATGGGCGAGGCGCGGCAGCGGGTCGCGCTTGGCCTCTTCCTGTCGTACGGATTCGGGTTTGTAAAGCCGTTCATCATCGGAAAGAGAGTGAGAGTAAGGCCGGATGACGTGCGCGTGGACGAGCGCCGGGCCGCGACGCTGGCGAGCGTACTCGACGGCCTGGCGCATGGCCTCATAGCTTTCCAAAAATTCGGTGCCGTCGCATTCGAGCGTCAAAAGGTTCGGAAAACCGCGAACCAGGCGCGAGATGTTGCCGCCGGCCGTTTGCACGTCCACCGGAACGGAAATGGCGTAGCCGTTGTCCTCCACGACATAGACGACGGGGAGCTGTTCCACGCAAGCCCAGTTGAGCGATTCCCAAAACTCGCCTTCGCTCGTGGCGCCATCGCCAAGCGACGTGTACGTGATTTCGTCGGCGTGGAAGCTGTGTGCCAACTCCGCGGCCTCGCGCACGAGCGAAAAATAACGGGTCGCTTCCGCCGAGCCGACAGCCTGGTGAATCTGCGTTCCGGTAGGGCTGGAGCCGGAGACAATGTGGAGCGTTTTCGACGACCAATGGGAGGGCATTTGCCGCCCGGCTGAGCTCGGGTCGTCTTTTGAGCCGACTGCTCCCAGCAACATGTCGAGCGGCGTCATGCCAAGTTGCAGGCAAAAGGCGCGGTCACGGTAATACGGATAGAACCAGTCATAGCCGGGGCGCAAGTGCAGCGCCGCCGCCACGTTGATGCACTCGTGGCCGACGCCGTTAATCTGGAAGAAGGCTCGGTTTTGCCGCTTGAGCTGGATTTCCTTGTCGTCGAGACGACGAGAAAGGAGCATCGTTCGGTAGGCACCGACGAGCAGCTCCTTCGAGACCTTAAACCCTTTAACCGCGAAGGTGGTGGTTGCCATGCAGCCTTAGCCTCTCGATACTAATGCCCCCGAGGCCGGATCCTCCGCCGAGCCTCACGTTACGTTCCCTCGGAAATTATTCGATTGTCTTTGGGCAAAGTCAACGGCCAAACCGCCGACGCGCCGGGGCTTGAGAGATGTCCGCGCAAATCTCCATCGGGGTCCAGAAACATTTGCTCCTGAATGTGAAACGGCGTATGCTGGCGTGAGCGAACAAAAAGCGAAGTAGTTTCGCCGGAAAGCGAGACGTAAAAATGGTCACTGAATTCCTCGATCGAACCATGACGCAAGCTGAGGGCTTGAGGGCGCCTCTCGAACGGGCGCTGACCGAGATTCAAGAAAGGTTTAGGGCTGCATCGGGACGCGGTGGTGTGACCGCCATGCGGCACGAACCGGCGCGCGAGGCGAAATGGGAGCCTTTGCCGGATTTTCTGCCAAGCCGGCTCGCCGAAGCCTTGCGCGCCCGGGGTATTGACCAACTCTATTTCCACCAGGCAGAAGCGATGCGGCGGGCGCGAGAGGGAAGGAACTTGGTCGTCGTGACGCCGACGGCCTCGGGCAAAACGCTGTGCTACAACCTGCCGATTCTCTCCGCTTTGGCGGAGAATCCTGAAACCCGCGCCCTCTACCTCTTCCCCACCAAAGCGCTTTCCCAGGACCAACTGGCCGAACTTGACCGTTGGCGGGAGAAGTTGGGCGAAGCGTTGCGGACCTTCACGTACGACGGCGATACGCCGCAGGACGCGCGAAAGGCCATTCGCTCGCGCGCCAACCTGGTGATTACCAATCCCGACATGCTCCACGCCGGCATTCTGCCGCACCACACCAAGTGGGAGCGGTTGTTTGAGAATCTACGCTTCGTGGTGATTGATGAGTTGCACTCTTATCGCGGGGTGTTTGGAAGTCATCTGGCGAACGTGTTGCGGCGGCTGAAGCGCATTGCGGCGTTTTATGGGAGCCGACCACAGTTCATCTGCACGTCGGCGACGATTGCCAATCCTGATGAGTTGGCCGGACGCATCCTCGAAGAGGAAGTGACGTTGATTTCTGAAAATGGCGCCCCGTCGGGCGAGCGGTATTTTGTGCTCTACAATCCGGCCGTCGTCAACGCGCAACTGGGGATTCGACGATCGTATCTGCACGAGGCGCGGCGCTTGGCGCGAACCTTTCTCGAGCGTGGACTCGGCACGGTGGTGTTTGCCAATTCGCGCTTGGCCACGGAAATCCTGGTGACGTATTTG
>JAKASC010000169.1 GCA_021828245.1 Acidobacteriota bacterium | reverse complement strand
ACAAGAAAGGGTTCGTCAACCAGCGCGAGGTCGAGGTGGACACGCCGAGCTTCGGCTCCGCGCTGCGCGCCGCCCTCCGGCAGGACCCCGACGTCATTCTGGTGGGCGAAATGCGCGATCTCGAAACTATTCACACGGCGCTTATCGCGGCCGAAACCGGCCACCTGGTCTTTTCGACCTTGCACACCCTGGACGCCACGGAAACCGTGCAACGTATCATCGCTGTCTTCCCGCCGCCGGAGCAGAAGCAGATCCGGCTGCTGTTGGCCACCACGCTCAAGGCGGTCATCTCGCAGCGTCTGGTTCGCAAATCCGACGGCATCGGCCGCGTGCCGGCTTGTGAAATCCTCATTGCGACCGAATTCATCCGCGACTGCATCACCAACCCCGACAAGACACGGATGATTAAGGAAGCCATCGCCGGTGGCGTCTCACAGTACGGCATGCAGACCTTCGACCAGTCGCTCTACGATCTCTTCAGCCAGGGCCTGATCACCCTTGAAGAAGCTCTTCTCTACTCTTCCAACCCCGACGAATTTAGGCTGCGCATCCAGGGTATTCGCACCACCGCGGACGCGGCGCGCGAGGAGATGGAGAGAGCGGCTCAGGGGGGTCGCTATGCCCCGAGGTAAGGAGAGCGACCCCTTCCAGGCGGCGCTGCGCATGCTTTCCCGCCGGCCCTATTCCACGGCGGAGATGCGTCGCGCTCTGGCGCGAAAATATCCCGATTCCGGCGAAGCAATTTCCCAGACCCTCCACCGCCTCCGCGAGCTCGGCTTTCTCAATGACGCCCAGTTCGCCGAGCAGGCCGCCCGCTCCCTCGCCCGCCGACGTCTGGGACGTATCCGCACCCGCCGGGAATTGAGGGCCAAGCTGGTGGATTATCGCGTCATCGAACCCGCGCTCGAGCGCGCTTACGACGGCGTGGATGAGCGACTCGCCCTCGAACAAATCCTTGACAGGAAGATCCCGACCCTTCGCCGCCCCTTCACCCGCGCTCGCTTCGCCTCGCTCTGTCAGAGCCTCCTTCGCCGCGGCTTCCGCCCCGATGATATTATGAAAGCAGTCCGCTCCCGGCCCGAGCTTCAGCCGGTGGCGGATGACGACGGCATCGTAGTCATCGAGGATGAGCCGAAATAAGCACCGCCATTTCGTTCCCCGTGGGGCGACGAAAAAGGCTGTTTCACGCTATTTTGGATGAGCGGGTCAATACACGAAGCGCAACTATGAACTCTGACGAGATTCGAAAACGGTTTTTGAAGTTCTTCGAGGAGCGAGGCCATCGCGTTGTTCCATCGTCTTCGCTCGTCCCGGCAAATGATCCCACCCTGCTATTTACGAACGCCGGCATGAATCAGTTTAAGGATGTCTTTTTGGGCATTGAGAAGCGAAGCTATTCGCGGGCCTGCTCCGTGCAGAAATGCGTTCGCGCCGGCGGCAAGCATAACGACCTAGAGCAAGTGGGCCGCACCCGCCGCCATCACACCTTTTTTGAGATGCTCGGCAATTTCAGCTTTGGCGATTATTTCAAGACGGACGCCATCCCTTGGGCCTTGGAACTGGTCACGCAGGATTTTGCGATTCCGAAAAATCGGCTCTACGCGACCGTGTTCCGAGAAGACGATGAGGCCGAAGCGATTTGGGCAAAGATCGTGCCGCGTGAGCGAATCTTCCGCTTCGGCGAGAAAGAAAATTTCTGGCAGATGGGCGAAACCGGTCCGTGCGGCCCGTGCTCGGAAATACATTACGATATGGGCCCCGAAGCGAGCGACCTCGGCCACAAAGACTGCAAATTTCCCTGCCCCGATGATTGCGGCCGCTACGTCGAAATCTGGAATCTGGTTTTTATGCAGTTCAACCGCGACGAATCCGGCAAGCTGACGCCGCTGCCCAAACCTTCCATTGACACGGGCGCGGGACTCGAGCGCCTGGCGGCGGTGTTGCAAGGCAAACTTTCGAACTTCGATACAGATTTGTTCAAGCCGCTGATTGAGGAAGCGGCGGATCTGGCCAACGTCGAGTACGGCACAAACCACAACACCGACGTTTCCCTCCGCATCGTCGCCGACCACGTCCGCGCCGCCACGTTTCTGATTTCCGACGGCGTATTGCCCTCAAACGAAGGCCGCGGTTACGTTCTGCGCCTCATCATGCGTCGCGCGCTCTACCACGGCCAAACACTTGGGCTGAATGAGCCGTTTCTTTATAAAATGTCCGGCCACGTCGTGGACATGATGAAAGCCGCGTATCCCGAACTCGCCGAGAGCGCACCCCACATCGCGAAGGCCATCAAGGTTGAGGAAGAGCGGTATGAACAGACAACGCGCGTGGGGTTAGCGCGGCTCGACGACGTTCCGGTAACTGTCCGCCTCAAAAATGGAACGTATGAAGTTCCCTTCCGCGAGTGGAAGAGGGCCGCAAACTCGCCTGGTCCGGTTGACGTGTCGACGCTACCCGGAGCGCGCCGGGCAGCCCGCGATCATCCCACCGGTCGTGGCGACCCTATCATTAGGGGCGAGCATCTCTTCAAGCTTTGGGACACCTTTGGCGTTCGCCCGGACCTTGTCGAGGATGTAGCCAAGAACTACGGGGTGCACACCGACGTGTTCAATATATCTGCGTCCGCGCCAGTGGCGCGCTTTCAACCTCGCTGGCCGGAGGTTGATCTCGATGGGTTCAACGCGGAAATGCAGAAGCAGCGCGAGCGGGCGCGGGCGTCGTGGAAAGGCGCGGAAAAGAAAGTGGCGCTGCCGGTTTATCGGGACATCGCCGAGGATCAGAAGACCGAGTTTGACGGCTATCGGCAGACTCGCTCGGAAAACTGCCAAATCGTTGCGCTGATTCAGAAGGGCGAAATCGTCAACGAGGTGAGCGCCGGCGAGGAACTTGAAATCGTGCTCGACCACACGCCGTTTTATGCCGAAGCCGGCGGCCAGGTCGGGGACACGGGGCACTTTTACGCCCCGGGAAGCGATCACGAAGTCGCGCACATCACGGACACGTACCGGCCGGTGGCGGGCGTCATCGCGCACAAAGCCGTGGCCCGCGATATGATTCGTGCCGGCGACATGGTGACGGCGGTGGTGGACGTCGAACGCCGCGACGCCATCCGGCGAAACCATACGGCCACGCACCTGCTTCATGCCGCGCTGCATGAAATTGTCGGCCCGCACTCGAAGCAAGCCGGCTCGCTCGTCGCGCCCGACCGCCTGCGGTTTGATTTCACGCACTTCGCGCCGCTCGGCGAGCAAGACCTTCTCGACATCGAAGACTTGGTCAATCAGCACGTCCTAACGAACGAAGAAGTTCACACGGAGGTTATGGACCTCGACCACGCCATCGAATCCGGCGCGATGGCGCTGTTTGGCGAGAAGTATGGAGACAAAGTCCGCGTGGTTTCGATTGCCGACGGGAAGTTCTCGAAAGAACTCTGTGGCGGAACGCACGTGCGTCGAACGGGCGATATTGGGCTGTTTAAGATCGTCTCCGAGTCGAGCGTGAGCGCCGGCACGCGCCGCATCGAGGCGCTGACGGGAACCGGCGTGCTCGAACATTTGCGAAAAGCCGACCAGACGCTGGCGTTACTCGGCCAAACGCTGCACGCCAAGCCGGATGCGGTGGTCACGGTGGCGCAAAGGCTCGTGCAAACCGAGAGAAAGCTCGTCACGGAGCTCCAGTCGATGCGGCGCGCCCACATTGAACAGTCTGTTCGCGAGCTGGTAAATAGGTATAAGGTGGTGAGGGGTGTGCGAGTGTACGCGGTCCGGATGGCGCCCATGGACCGGGAGCTCTTGAGGCTCTCGGTGGATGCTGTACGCCGGTATTCCCACGTGAAGGAGGGTGTCGTCGTCCTGGGCACGGTACACGACGGTAAAGCCGCACTCGTCGCATCCGTGTCGCCCGACCTGACGTCCAAGCTCGACGCCGGCAAAATCGTCCGTGAAGCCGCCAAAATCCTCGAGGGCACGGGCGGCGGCCGCAAGGATTTGGCCGAAGCGGGCGGAAAGAATCCCCAAAAGCTCGATGAATCGCTCGCCGCCGTGCCGGGAATCATCGAAAAGATGCTGTAGGGGCAGCGGCTCGAGTGCCCGACCGGCCACGCGAGGCTTCAAGCGACGGTAGGCCCGCAACGGCCGGAGGATCATGGCGGCCCCAGACCGGCTCGCTCTGCTCCCATTGTGGCAAATCAAGTTTTCCGACGGAGGACCTCGTGGCTGCCTATTTCGTCGTAGATATCGTTCGGATTAAGGACGTAGGGAAAATGGCCGACTACCGAAGCCGCGTCGTGCCGGTGGTCGAGAAATTCGGCGGGCGCTATCTCGCGGTCGGCGGCCCTTTCGAGGTCGTTGAGGGCGACTGGCGGCCGACGTTCCCGGTGATGGTTCAGTTTCCGAGCATGGAGCGAGCTCGCGCCTGGTACAGCTCGCCTGAGTACCGTGAGTTGAAGGAGCTGCGCCAGGCCGCTTCCGACACCAACGGCATTTTAATCGAGGGCCTTCCGGAGAATTGAAAAGCCGGCGCATCTGTGCGCTGCCCTCCGCAAACCTGATGACGGCTCATCGCCCCGCAGGGCGGTGGCCGGTTTCAAGACTGTGCTGGGCAGGCGGGAGGCAGTCCGCTCGACTGAAAATTTTCTTGCTTGTTCGCCTCCAGCGGTTCGAGCTATAATCCCCCCAATCTGGTGGAGTCCTCCTGCGACGGATTACCCAGGAGGAAGGGCGCCAGTCCTAACCGCCAGCGGGTAAGCTCCCCGCGCTGAAGATGCGGGGGAACGTGAAGGAGGGGTAGAGTTCTATTCCCTGCAGCTGCGGCAGGGTGAGGAGCTCAATGCGCTGCGGAAGGGGCTTCAAGACTAATTCGTTGAGGCGCGGAGTCGTGCTCACGGCCGTTGTAGTGTTGGCGGGTGCCGCAGGCTGCCAAGCCGACCAGATAGTAGCCATCACCAACCGGCACGGCCAAATTGTTTACGTCAATACGAACGTTCCCAACTCTCCTCCCAAGCCTTTAAGCGTTACTTCGCCTTCTCGAGACAATCCCCAGGTCGGCCGAATTGATAGGTTAGCGGATCAGATCGCCTCTCAGCACCGATTAGACCCTCGCTTGGTTCATGCCGTGATTCGAGTTGAGTCGGACTACGACCCGACAGCCGTCTCACCCAAGGGGGCGATGGGTTTAATGCAGCTTATTCCGCAGACCGCGGCCCGGT
>JAKASC010000003.1 GCA_021828245.1 Acidobacteriota bacterium | reverse complement strand
GGCTCACGGTCAAGCGCAGCTCTTAGGATGGGTGGGCAGTTTTATTCTGGGCATTTCACTCTACGCGCTGCCCAAATTTCGCGGCTGGACGCTGAAGAAATTCGGAGCGGTTTGGACGGTATGGGCGCTGTGGACAGTGGGCGTCGCTTGGCGATGGTGGGTTGGCGTAGGGTCCGATAATTGGAGACTCGGTCTGGTCGCGTCGGCTCTCGCGGAGTCGGCTATACACATGTACGCGGCTACACACGCCCGACTCCGGTCCCACCACCACGACCCCCGCCGCCACCACCCCCAACCCCACCCCCACCAGGACCACCCCCACTCGCCTCCCACTCGATACCCAGTAGCTCCGTCAGCCTCTCGACCGTAATACCCAATCCCAACGCAATCCCTTTGAGGGTTCCAAAGGTGGGATTGGACTCTCCATTCAACACCCTCCACACCTGCCCGGCACTTACCCCAGCCACCGCTCCGACGTCACGGTAGGATAGGGATTTCTCGTTCATTATCTTGAGGATAGCTCTGAGATCGGTGCTGCGGTTGGCTGATGGCTTTGACATCGTGACCCTGCGGAGAGACTAGCACGGTGTTGCATACGTGTCAAGTGGAAAATTCAACTATTTTCCCCCCACCGGTGGGGAGCGGACGAAACTTGACAAACACCACAACCTATGGTATTTGGTAGAGTATGAGGATCGATATATTGATGGACTTGATTCCGCAGCGGGAACTCGCCGCCGAAATTGGCGTGGACGCCAGCTACATCAGCGCCATCAGAAACGGGAGGAGGGAACCGTCTCCACGAATGCTGGTCGGGATGCGCGGGGTGCTCAATCAGATGCTCCCCGACGGCGAGCCACCCATTACGATGGACGAGTTGATGGAGTGGGTGGAGGCAAAGCGGGAGACGAGAGAAGCGGCGTTGGGGGAATTTCCGAGGCGTGCTCGTAATCCACGTTGACCGTATGGTTGGACTTCTTCCTGAAGTTGCGGACGATGTTGTCGAGGTCGTCTGCGGTGATACTGAACTTTTGCCCGGCGCTCGCCTTGACCGTCCTGAGCGCCTTCACGTTTCGGTTTTGGATGACTGACGTCCTGGCGCTGGTCGCGACGTTGGCGGCCGTGTACGCCCTGCGCATCTTCCATCATCCAGCGAGGCCGGCGAAGCTTCTTTACATTTACCAGCGATATCCACTGTTCATTCGCATTTCTTATGGATGGCTTGTCGCAGCCGCGGCACTCGCTGTAATAGCAGACGCACTTCCACGAATCACCGGCCTGGGCGGCGCTTCCCGGCACGCGCTCACGGTGGGATTCATTGCCACGCTGATTTTTGCGCTGGCCCCGCGCATGTTGCCGGCCTTTCTCGGCGGGCGTGAGCTGTACAGCACGCGCCTGATGGCCGCGAGCCTTTGGCTGCTGACGGCCGGATGCCTGATGCGCGTAGCCACCGAAGCTTTTGCCTATTCCTCGCCTCCGGGCGCAGCCGTCTGGCCCATCCTGCCGATTTCCGCCTTCATTGAATTGAGCGCCGTGCTGGTCTTCGCCGCCAACCTGGCACTCACGCTCCGACAAGCGCCTCCGGCCTGGCTTGAGCCGGATTCGCTCAGCGCTGAATTGCCGCTCTATTGGTTTGTGACGAGCTTTCCGCGCACGCGGGCTCTGTTGATTGACACGGGATTGAGCACTTTGGCGCGGGTGAAAGATCCGCCCCGCTCTTTGAGCCTGCGGGAGGCGGCCGTCGCCGAGAATCTGGAGGTTGAAAACGTGCTCCGCGTTCTCAAGCAGTTCTTCGGCCGCCATCAGCCTCGCCTCCGAACCGAAAAGCCCGTCGCCGACGGCTGAGGCAAAGCTCGGCCGCAAGGAGTCGGAGAGCCTGCTAATATGATCTCGAGGCTTGCGGTGCGGCGCATGGATGAGCCATCATCAATTCCCAACATCTTCGAATGGCTTCCCGACGCGGTTCTGATCCTCGGCGGTGAGGGCCAGATTCTTCTGGTGAACGCCGCCGCCGACGGGGGCTCGGGGGAGCCGCTCGCTGCACCCCTGACGACCTACTTATCAAGGCCCTTCAAACCCGTGTGGTCTCATCCGCTGCCAAGAGCATTCGCTGTCCCCACAGAGCCCGCAACGCCGTTCCCGCCCCTGAGCGCAGGTGCCGGTTGCGGGAAAGAGCGTGTATAATGCGGCGCAATGACCGAGCATGCGCAAGGCGTCGAGGACCTGGCTGAGGCGATTCGCCGTCTGGCTGACACTGCCGAAAGCGAGATGGACCTGCAAGTCAAAGTTGAAAAGCTGCTGGACCCATTTCTCCCCAAAATCCCTGGCGCCACGCTCGACCGTTACGGCCACGCGACCCAACTCGGTGGCATTCAGGACGCGCTGCACGGCAACGTCATCATTGAGTATGAGCGTCCCGGAAAGCTCGCGAAGCCGGCGGGCCTCGACGAATGTTTGCGCCAGCTTCGCCAATACCTTACGGAGGAAGCGCAGCGCCACGGGCATCAGTCCACCGCCGCCCTCAAAAGGATGGTGGGCATCGGTCTGGACGGACGTCAGATCGTTTTTGTCCGCTACCGGGGCAAGGACGCCGCCCCATTCATTCCACCCAAGAAGCTCTCCCCTCAAATGGCTTTCTTTCCTGAATCAAGGACCCAGGATTTCTACGTTGACGGCCCTCATCCCATCACCGGGGAGAGCGTCGGAACCTTTCTCGGTTATCTTCATTCGCTCGCTCGCCTGCCGCTCACGCCCGAGGCGCTCGCCGAAACGTTCGGCCCCAAGGCTGGCATCGCCCAGGCCGTCATTGGCACGCTTTACGAGAAGGTGCGAAAGGCCGGCAACCGGCGCGTTGAAACTTTCTTCGCTGAATGGCAGCGCATCTTCGGCATCGTTTACGGTCAGGATATCGGCAGGGCAGAGGCGGACGCCCGCGCCCTTGGCAAGCAGTTCGGCGTCCAGGCCGTTCCCAAGCTCAAGGAATTCCTTTTCTGCGTTCACACTTACTTCGCTCTGCTCATGAAGTTGCTCGCGGCGGAGGTGATGACCTTGCAACGCGGCGCCATGATGCAGTCGTTTATAGCGCCGCTGGTTTCCGCCCCGCCCGAAGATTTTCGCAAGGCGCTGAAAGACCTCGAAGACGGTGGCCTGTTTGCGGGGCAAGGAATCAACAATTTCCTAGAAGGCGACTTCTTCTCGTGGTACCTGAGCGTATGGGACAAGCCGCTGGCGGAAGAATTGCGCACCATGCTCCGGGCGCTCGTGCAGTTCGACCCCCGCACGCCCTATCTCGCGCCCGAGCAGAGCCGCGACTTGTTGAAAAAGCTCTATCAATATCTTGTCCCCAAAAAGCTGCGGCATGATTTGGGGGAATTCTACACTCCCGATTGGCTGGGCGAACACCTGCTCAACCAGCTTGGATACACGGGCGACTTGGATAAACGGCTACTCGATCCCGCGTGCGGCTCCGGCACATTTCTCGTTCTCGCCATCCGGCGAATGAAGGAATGGGCGTTGCAGCACGACCCGCCGATTGACGCCGAAACCGTCGCCAAGAAAATCCTCGAAAACCTGTGCGGATTCGATTTGAACCCCATCGCCGTCATCGCCGCCCGCACGAATTTTCTGCTGGCCATGGGCGAGCTCGTCCGCTACGTCCGCCCCATAGAAATCCCCGTCTATATGTGCGACTCCGTGCTGACGCCTTCCGAATACGCGGAACTTTTCGGCAAGGGCTACCGAATTCCGACGGCCGCTGGCGAGTTTGAGATTCCGGGTGAAATCGTCACTTCCGGCCAAATGGAAAAGCTCGCCGCTCTGCTGGAGCAGTGCGCGCGCGGGGATTATTCGGCGCGAGAATTTCTGAACCGCGCCAAACGGGAACTCGCCGTCACCCACCATGCGACGTTCGAGGGACTGACGGCGCTTTTTGAGCACATCCGCAAGCTCGAAAAGCAGAACCGCAACGGCATTTGGGCGCGCTGGCTCAAAAACGCCTTCGCCCCGCTCTTCAAGGGTAGATTCGATTACATCGCCGGCAACCCGCCGTGGATTAACTGGGAATCGCTGGCGAGCGAGTATCGAAGCGCCACGGCCAAGCTGTGGCACAAGTACGGACTGTTTTCACTCAAGGGACATGCGGCTCGCCTCGGCGGGGGCAAAAAGGATTTTGCCATGCTGTTTGCTTATGCGGCCATGGACAACTACTTGGATAAGGGCGCAAGGCTCGGCTTCGTGATCACTCAGACGGTTTTCAAGACACGTGGGGCGGGGGATGGCTTCCGGCGGTTCAAGCTTGGCAGCGGCGCGCCCGTGAAGGTTATCGCTGCCGACGACATGACGGAACTCAAGCCCTTTGAAGGCGCGGCCAATCGCACAGCGACCGTCGTCCTTCAGAAGGACGAGCGGACGACTTATCCCGTAGCCTATCACCTCTGGAAAAGCAAGAACGGCACAGTCCCTTATGACGCCGAGATCAATCAAGCCCTGGCGCTCACCGACCGCCTGCATTTGGTGGCCCAGCCGGTCGAGCCGACCAAGCCTACTTCCCCCTGGCTCACCGTGCCCGCCGGTGCCGTCATTGCCGTACGAAAAGCGGGCGGCAGGTCGGCGTACAAGGGTTGGGCCGGAAGCTGCACCTGGCTCAACGGTGTTTACTGGGTGAGCGTGACCGAGCGGAGACCGGACGGTCTTCTTACGGTCGAAAACATGGGCGAGGTCGGGAAAATCAAGATAAAGACGGCGCAGCATCCGATTGAGCCAGACTTGATTTACCCGCTCTTGCGCGGGCGTGACGTGGAGCGGTGGCGCGCCGCCCCTTCCGCTTACATCATCCTGAGCCAAGACCCCGAAAAGCGCACTGGGTACGACGAGTCGTGGATGAAAACCCAATTGCCGAACACCTATCGCTACTTCAAGCAATTTGAACCCGCGCTGCGCAAGCGTTCCGGCTACCGCAAATATTTCGACCCGAAAAAAGACCCGTTCTATTCCATGTACAACGTCGGCCCTTACACGCTCGCCCCGTACAAAGTTGTCTGGCGGGAAGTTTCTGAGCGGTTCGAGGCTGGTGTTTCCTCGGCCACTGCTGCGAAGCTGATGCAAGCAAAGGTAACAATTCCCGACCACACGCTCATTTTTGTCCCTTGTCACGCCGAGAGCGAGGCGCACTTCATATGTGGACTTCTCAATTCGTCAATATCGGCCATGGTGGTGAGAGGCTATGTTGCGCTGCACCCTTCGCCGCACGTGCTGGAACACATCGCTGTCCCGAAATTCGACGGCGCTAACCCTCTGCACGTGAAGGTGGCTGAACTCTCGCAGCGGGGGCATGAATTGACGGCGCGGCTGCACGTAGCGCCGACTTTCAGGTCGGAACAGGATGAGGATGCCCGCCTGAAGGCGGGCGCTACGGGCGGCGGTGGGGACACCGCCGCACCAGATGACGCCGAAGCCCTCCGTCGCGAACTGGCCGAGGTCGAGGACCAAGTGGACCGCGCTGCCGCCCAGCTTTGGGGACTGACGGACACGGAGCTCGACGAAATTCGCAAGGCGCTGAAAATTCTGTAGCGGTGGGCTATGGCCGGCGACCTGGAGTGAACAAATACGCCGCTCACAGAGCCGCGTTACAATGCAGCGATGTGGGGCGTTCCCTCCGGCTTGGTCATTTCGCCGCCGGAACGCAGGAGAGGCAACCTTCAATGACGAGCTGGGCGAGTTGCGCGAAGTGGTTGCAAACGCACTCCGCTGAGGTTCAGGCAATATCCGCTGCCTTCATCGCAATAATGACCGCGATATACGTTTTCGTTACCTGCCGTCTGTGGTCGGCTACAAAGCGCTCAGCAGACGCGGCAAAAATGGCGGCAGACGCCGCCAAGGTATCCGCTGATATTGCCGCGGCCCTCCATCGTCCCTACCTCGACGTGCCTGTATTCACCATCCAATCGCGCGACCGGGCGGACCGGAAGGAGTGGCTAACTCATTGGCGGGTGAAAAATTTTGGGGCGCTGCCGGCATCGGTCGTAAAGCTTCACGTCGAGTTCGTCCTGAACGGCGCCGACCGAATGGAACACTGTCAGCTCGATACTCGCGGAATCAGCCCCCAGCAGGAGATTGAGGGCTCAGCGGATATCCTTATTAACCCGTCTATGCGCGACCGCTTGAACAAGGGAGATTGGCCCTTCGCGCGCGTTGAGGTCACCTATCTCGCGCCCGGGGGCGGTCGCTACATCCTCACGGTGAAATTCACTTATGACACCGGGGCCGGAAGATTTAGGCCCGAGAGCTCCGAGACGAAGCCTGACGACGGCTAAGCCGCGCGCTACCTCGACATCCGCCACTTTTCCGCGCCCAAGGCGCCGGCGGACGCGGAGTGGTTGAGCGCATGCGATATCAGTCAGCGCACGAGTCGCATGACCATCAGCCCCGGCACGGCGTGACGACCTTCGGTCCTATCAGGTTAGGACGATTTAAGTCGTTGCGGAAGCCTAAGGCGTCCAGTAGGCTGGGCAATCTAAGCTGCCATGCGAGGCAAGGAGATGGCGAACGAAGCCAGAAAGCGGATTCTGATTGTTGATTTTGATAGTGAATTGCTAATTCAGGAACAGATTCTGCTTGAGGAATACGGGTTTGATGTCACCACCACGTGGAGCGCGCGGGAGGCGCTGCACCTCGTCAACTCCGGGACGTTCGACTTGCTGCTTTTGAGCGATTATCTCCCGGACGCCACTCCGCGCGAGCTTGGAACTCTGTTGCGAAGGATTCCATCTCAGACCGAGGTAGCCGTTATCCAGAGCGTCCACCCAACCTTTCCGGAAATCCATGAGTTGCTTCGCGACCATGTGCAACATTGCGCCTTGCCCCGACGGACGCCCGTTCAGATTGCCGACCACGTCATTGAATGTCTCAGGCAACCGAGAGAAAGCCACAGAGCGGCTGTGTTGGAGCCTGGGGCCGCTAACCGAGGACCCGAGTTGGGGACGACGACAAACAAACGTCACACTTCTCGTCTCAACTAATTCCTTCCATTCGGAACCCGCTTCTTTGCTTCCGTAACTTTTGCGACGAGGGATCGTCACTTTTGTCCGGAAGTAGCTCGCGCCTTCCGACTCAACTATCTCTGGAACGGGCTGATTCTTCAATTTCAACCAGATGCAACCTTCACCCGACCCAAGGTCTGGCACGCGCATTGCTCTAGCCTTCAGCGAGGTTGAGCGATGGAAGAAAAGGAGCTTTCAGCTATGTACGCCATACTCGAGGATCTTGTCATCGTGGCGGTTGTGGGGTTCTTTTTTCTGATGCTTTTTATTGTCCTGGCGCTCTGGATGGTTGTGACCGAGGGGATAAAGTGGCTCGCCAATTTCGGCACTCGGATGCTGACTCGCGCGCTTGCCCGCTTGGAGTCTGAGATCAACATAGCATGGGCGCGAGCACGCATCAGGGAAAAGCTTTTGTTTTTCAGGGCTTCGGTTAGGCAATCCGAGGGGAAACGCGGTTTGCCGGCGGAGCGCGTTCATTTTGCGCACGCGGTTCGTCAGTTCGTGGCCGCGCACGGGCACTTCAGGACGTGACAGAAATCGGTTGAGGAGGAAACGTATGACGGACTCATTGCGGATAACCAAAGAAGAGGTCAAACGCCGGCTGGACTCGGGCGAAGAGATCGTGTTCATTGACGTGCGCAACCCGGGGCCGTGGGAGCGAGCGGCGCGGAAAATCAAAGGCGCAACTCGGATTGCTCTCAACGAACTTGACCAGCAGCTCGAGTCCATTCCTAAGAACAAGGCGGTTGTGACCTACTGCACCTGACCGCACGAGTCGGCGAGCGCCCGTGCGGCGGTCAAGTTGTTATATCACGGTTGGACGGATGCTCATGCACTTGTGGGGGGATTTGATGAGTGGGAGGCTGCGGGCTTTCCTACGGAGGCAAAGGAGAAAAATGGGCCTTCTGACCGGGCCGCTTGAACTTATCACCCAGGCAAAACCAAGATTGAGTCTTTGTCATGACCAAAGCAGAAGAATTGGCAGATTTTACGGCTGGGGCAGATTTCAAGGACTTATCCCCACAGGCCGTTGATCAGTTCAAAATCCGGCTTCCCGACTCGCTCAATTGCGAGTGGGCCATTGCAGGATCAGCCTGCAACGCATTACGCATGACGCACATTGATAAGCCCTCCAACTGGAAGCCGTTGGCCTATGCGAACATGACGCTGGGAGTCGTGTTGGTCGCGTCGTTGGCCTGCAAGGGACCACAGCCAGATCGAGGATAGTCAGCTACAAGTAGTCTGAAGCGAACGAGGATATTCTAGGCGATTTGAAAAGAGGTTCAAGATGAGCACAACGGACGTATCCACCACCTTCAAGGCGCGGCTGCTCGACCGCCGTGAGGTCGCCGAGCAGACCATGGCGTTCTTGTTCGAGAAGCCTCCGGGCTGGACCTTCAAGCCCGGCCAGTTTATGGATCTTACGGTGCTCAACCCGCCAGAGACCGATGCCGAGGGCAATACGCGCGGTTTCTCGGTGGCGAGCGCGCCCGAGGAAGACCATTTGATGTTCACCACGCGGATGCGGGATACGGCGTGCAAGCGCGCGCTGCGCTCAATGCCCATTGGGACAGAAGTGAAAATCGAAGGCCCCTTCGGCAACCTGACGTTGCACAACAACGTCAAGCGTCCTGCCATTCTCCTGGCCGGAGGCATTGGGATCACGCCTTTCCGAAGCATGGTCGTCCACGCGGCCAAGGCGAAGCTCCCGCACAAGATGGTGCTCTTCTATTCCAACCGCAGGCCGGAAGATGCCGCGTTCCTGACGGAGTTTAAGGCGCTCGAACGTGAAAATCCCAATTATCACTTCGTCCCGACCATGACGAACATGGAAGGCTCTCAGCTCCCGTGGGAGGGTGAGCGCAGCCTGATCAATTATGAGTTAATCGCCAAGTATCTGAAGCCCTTGGCATCGCCGGCGTTTTATGAGTCTGGCCCGATCTATTACATTGCCGGACCGCCGCAGATGGTCGTCGGAATCCGGTCTGTGCTTACGAATTCGGGCGTTGATGACGACGACATTCGGACGGAAGAGTTTGCGGGATATTAGCCTTTGGAAGTCCAGGTGATCAATTCTTAGGTCAGAAGGAGGAGGAATGGCGCATCGAATTGACGTTGACAAAGTCGCTCCAGGCGCGGTGCAGGCCATGCGGGAGCTGGAGGAGTACGTGCGGTCGAGCGGGCTTGAACGGCCGCTCTTGGAACTGGTCAAGCTGCGCGCATCGCAAATGAACGGCTGCGCCTACTGCGTGGATATGCACACCAAGGACGCCCGAGCCCTGGGCGAGACTGAGCAACGCCTATACGCCGTGACCGTCTGGCAAGAGGCGCCATTTTTCACCGAGCGCGAACGGGCCGCCCTGGCCTGGACGGAGGCGGTGACTTGCGTCGGCTACACGCATGTTCCTGATGACGTTTACCAGAAAGCCCGACAGCATTTCGGCGAAAAAGAACTGGTTGACCTGACCATGGCCGTGATTGCAATCAACGGATGGAATCGCCTTGCCGTGAGTTTCCGCAAAGAGGCTGGCACGTACCAGCCCACTCTCGGTCCAGCACCCGGTAAACCAAGCCAAGAATCCGTCGCGCGGAAGAGCGCCTAGGCACGGCCAACCCAACACTTAAGCTGCCACTATTGGTGCAAGCTGAGCATTCCGAGTGGCGCGCCGCCCCGCCGACAAAGTCAGGAGCTCCCTCCGCACGTAGCGAGAGTGTTCCTCGACCCTCGTCATGCCTACCACACACTCGATTCGACGAGTTGTACTGCCGGACATGGTTAACTGACTATCAGTTACCTCCTGCCTCCTGCGCATGTGATGCCCAACCCCGCGGAAGGTGACGTGGTTCAAATATCCGGGACGAAGGAGGTTCGAACCGACCGTGCAGGAGGTGGCCAGCGAAGCACACTCGGTTGCGGTCCTTCCGCACGTGTATTGGCCTGGCATCTTGCCAAGGCTACGCGAATCCTGCCCTTTTCGAGCCGATTTCTCCCTTTGTCGTGACCTCGGTATTTCTATGTGCAACCGCGGCCAAGCTTCAGCCTTGTGGCGGGAACCTTCTTTTCTGGAGTTACGGGTGGAGGAGGTGGCGGCGCGGCGGCGGGTGCGGTCTGGGATGCTCCGTTGGCGGGGGCGGCCGTTCCCATAAAATAATCGCGTAACTGTTTGGCCTGTTGGTAGCCTGTGGGAGATGCGCCGACGGTTTGAAGGCTGGTGGGCGTCATCACGTCAGACCACCAGCCGCTGATGCCCTTGCGCACGGATAGGGCATGGTAGCCTTTCATGCTCAGCAGCAGTTGCGCCTGCGCTGCATGGCCCTGCCCGGAGCCATAGAGAACGATTGTCTTTCCCCGTGAAAGTTGATGGAGGCCGTCGGGTTCAAACAACCGCGCCAGCGGAATATTGATTGCCGTCGGGATGTGGTAGTCCTCGAATTTCCACGGCTCACGAACATCAATGAGTTGAAAATCCGTTCGCTTCTCAATCAGCCAACGCGCCAATTCCTCGGGCGTGAGGCGATCTTTCTCCTGGACGATGCTTTGGGCCAGCGCCGGAGTGTTTAACGGCTCGGAGCCCGTGCCGCGCGCAATCGTGGCGGCCACAGCCAGCACCGTGCCGAGGGCGATAGCGACGGCAGCCGCCAGGCCTTTGCCGGTCAAATGGATTTCGGTTTTCATCGCCGTTCATCTCCTTTTGATGGCTTTCCATAAAGCCGAGCGAACACTTTCCACGGTCCCTCGCTCTTCTCTGCCGCCCAGAACGCCACCATGGCTAGGACCACGACAGCCAGGACCACAATTCCGATGTTCAGGTTGAGCCAGGTTGGGATTGTTAGGTTCCCCAAATATCCTGAGAGATTGAAAGACGTGATGCGCGGGGCTGTCACGCCGAACAGAAAGATTCCCATCAGAATTCCAAGGGCAAAAAGCAGGGCATCGATTTTTCCGATGGCGACCGCCACCGCAGAGGTGCCGGGACAATAGCCACCAACGATAAACCCCGCTCCCAGCAGGAGCCCGCCGACCAGTTGCGGCCAGAGATAGGTGGGAGGCACGAAGACTTGGCCCATATCCAGCCAGCCCACCAGGCTAAGATAGGCGATGCCGAGCATGGCCACCACGATGGCTGTGAACATCACCTTCAGGACGGCAAAATCCTTAAAGTAGAACTGAGCCGTCAGCTTGTGTGCGCTCGAAAACCCAGCTCTCTCCAGGAAGAAGCCGAAGAAAAAGCCCAGAAGAAGGGATACGGCCAGGTAGGTTGTAAGTGAAAAGGTCTGAAAATAAGGAGCGCTCATAACCAATACCTCCTCATCAGCCAGGCGCCGCCGAACCCCGCGGCAAAGACGCCGAGCATGAAAACCCAGGCACCAAAGGCAAGAACGGCCCCGCCGGAAAGCCCTAAGCCGCTGGTGCAGCCGCGAGCGAGCCGCGCACCGTAGCCGGTCAAGATTCCTCCGGCGATGGCCAGTGCGTAACGAGTGCGGCGCGAAATCCGTGGGCCTTTGTCCACGGTAATCCGCAATCGTCCCGCGAGCCAGCCGGAAACGAATCCCCCCAGCATCGCGCCGAAAATCTCAAAAGTCAGAAAAGCTATCAGGGGCGACTGACCCGGCTGAATGTAATTGCTCCAGTACGAACTGTGGAAGGTGTAGTGCGGCGCTACCCAGGCAAGAATGGCAACCAGATAGCGGGTGAAGGCCCCGGACGCTCCCAGGCCCTGGCCCATCAGCACAAAGGTCGCCAGCAGCGTGAGCCCTAGGCCGACGCCGGCCACGTAAGGCGGCCAGTATTCAGGTGAGCGAAATATTCGCCTGAACATCCCCGGCGAGCCGCGCTTCGCTTCAGCCTTTTCCGGCGCGACTGAGGGAATTGCCGACTCGCCGAGTGGAGGCGAGGCAACCCCCGTTGAGCCGGAACCGCCCTGGAATTGATGGGTCCAGGCCTCTTCCTGCATTTTGACCTCCTTCCACCACTTGAAGTGGTGCCGATAGGCGTAGAGTTCGCTGACCATGCCGGTGATCATGGAAAAGAAAGCGGGTTTCTCTTCCGGAAACACCGCGCCCATATAAACGTGAATCATCAGCCCAGAGACTACCAACCCGACGGCCGTAAAGTGGAGCACCACGGCCCAGCCAACGACGGCCGTGCTCACAAGATGAAAGGCCATGATGAGGCCGGTTATCATGATGATGGGAATCATCGCGTAAACGAGCAGAGCAAAAAGTTTCTGGCCCGCGTTGTAGCTGTCCTGCGGTGGCAACGGTTCGTCCGACTTTTTCAGGATGCGCAAGGCGCGGATGCTCAGCCAGCGGAAGTCGTCGCGGTCGAGAGCAATTTCCTTTCCCAGAATCTGTCGGGCCAGGTAAGTGCGAAACCCGAAAATGCCGTAAACCAGAAACACGACGACCCAGAGGATTCCGACGGCGATGTGGAAGTGGAGCATGTTGGCTCGCGACCCGAAAAGAGTCGTCATCATGTTGATGTACCAGTACGGCATCACGCGAAAATAGGGCGAGGCAATCAGCGCCGTGCCGGTGGCCAGTTCAAACAGCCACACCGCGGCGTTAAACCAGTGCAGCAGCATGATGGCCACATGGTGCTTTTTGATCTGCCGCTGGGACATCGCCTCGGCCTGCTCGACAGTGAGCGGAACGGGAGCGATGGGCAAAGGTTGAGTCGCCATGATCCCTTCTCCTATTCTTCGAACTCATCTTCTCCCACCCGCAACTGGTGGAAGAAGGCAATGGCCTGGCCAAGAAACGTGGCGCCAATCGCGCCCAGGACCAGCGGCCTCAGATAACGCCGCCAGACTTCCCCGGCCCGGAGCAGCCGCGGGCGATGAGGTGGAAAACTGGCGAAAACCAGATCCACATCTTCCTTTTTGCCCAGGTAATAGACGTTGGGTCCAATCGAGACCTCCGACGTTTCAAGCCGCCGCGCGCCCTGTTCATAAACCATTTTGAAAACGTCGCTGTTTTGGTCCTCCAGGTCGCCAAAAAATTTTGCGTGAGCGGTACAGGTGAGGACGCAAGCCGGCTCCAGTCCTTTTTGAACGCGCGGCCAGCAGAAATCGCATTTGTCGGCCTTCTTAATGACCGGATTGATGTAGCGCGCGTCATACGGGCACGCTTCCACGCAATAACCGCAGCCGATGCACAGGTCGCGGTCAATGTGGACAATCCCGTCGGCGGACTGGTACGTCGCGCCGGTCGGACAAGGCTCAATGCAGGCGGGATGGTCGCAGTGATTGCACTGCGCAATGTAAAAACTGGAGACAAGATGGGGGAACGTGCCGGCGACCCCCGTAGGGTGAACATGGGTGCGGGCAAAACCGGTGGGAACCGCCCACTCAGAGTTGCAGGCCACCGTGCAGGCCTGGCAGCCGACGCATTTCCTGAGGTCCGTGACCATGGCGTAACGTGCCATCGCTTTTGCCCTCTGCCGCGGCGCTCTACTCGACGCCGAAATTACCGCCGGCTTTTCCGGCGCTACACCGTGACAACCTTCACGAAATTTACCCGCAGTCCTGTGCCACCCATGATGGGATCAACCTTAACGCGGGTCATCAGCCCAGTGTCGGAAGCGCCACGGTGGTAAGCGAGCCTCAATCGCCGGGACTCATGCCCAAAGCCATGCACCATGTACAGGCAATCGCGCCGGATGCCCTTCGTGATACTCACGCGAATGGGCAGGCTCCGAACCCCATCCTGGTTTTCGAGAATGACCTTCTGGCCCTCGCTCAGTCTCAGGTCGCGCGCCGCGTCTTCGTTAATCCACGCCACGTTCTCATCCATCAGAGCGTCCAGCCAAGCATTGTTCTGGCTCCGCGCGAAGGAGTGGACGGGAGCCCGGCCGTAAATCAGCCGGAAGTAGCCGACGGGAGGTTCTTCGATTGGCGTATAGCGCGGTAACGGGTCAAAACCCAGTTGCTTGAGCAAGGGCGAGTAGAGTTCGATTTTGCCGCTCTGAGTTGGAAACAACGGCCCGTCTTCCGGTAGTCGGTCTGAAATGTAAGGGCGACCCGGAAAGGCCACAGCCCCCTTGGTCAGAAGCACGTCCATATTGACGCCCAGCGGCCTGACCAGCGTTTCCAGATATTCCTCGGGCGTCTTCCAAGGGAAATAGGCTTCCAAGCCCATCCGATGAGCCATCTGCTGAGCGATCCACCAGCCCGGCTTGGATTCATATAGTGGCTTGATCGAGGGCTGCCGAATGGCGATATAGGGCTGCTTGGCGCTTTGGGCAATTTGCGGCATGTCGAAGCGCTCGAGATAGGTGGCTTCGGGAAGCACCAGATCAGCGTAATAAATCTGCTCCATGGGGAGAACATCCACCACCACCATCAGGTCGAGCTTGCTGATCGCTTCGAGCGTGCGGGGCCGCTGAGGAATGCTTTCGAGAACGTTTTGCCCATAAACGATCCAGGCCTTGATGGGATAGGGTTGGCCGGTCACCGTGGCATCCACGAGGCCGTTGGTGACGCCCTGCTCCTCTGACGCCAGCGGGTAACGCGTGCCCGCGCCGTCGGCCCTTTCGCGCTTTGGCTGCGGAAACGCCGGCAGAGCAAACTTTCCGGTCTTAATTTCCGTGGGAAGAAAAATGCCGCCCTTTCGTCCCCAACTTCCCAAAAGCGCCGTAACAATGGCCATGGCCCGCGCGCGTTGAGTGTCATTCCCGTACCAAGTCGTATGACGGCCGGGATGCAAGGCCACGGCAGGCTTGGCCGCGGCCATCGCCCGCGCTGTGGCACGAATCTTCGCAGCCGGCAACTCGGTGATTGCTTCCGCCCATTCCGGAGTGAACTCTTTCAAGTGCGCGGCAAGCTCTGTGAACCCCTGCGCGTATTTGGAAATGTATTCCTTGTCATAGAGGTCTTCACCGATCAGAACGTGCATCCAGGCCAGCAGCAGCGCGATGTCCGTCCCGGGTCGTATGGGAAGCCACCAGTCGGCTTTCGCGGCGGCTGTGGAGAAGCGCGGATCAACCACAATCAATTTGGCTCCGCGTGACAATCCTTCGGCAAAAGCCGTGATTTGTGAGGTGAAGATGTTTTCCCCAATGTGCGTTCCAATCAAAACCATCAACTTGGTTTCCTCAAGATCCACCGGCTCGGGCGAACCCAGTCCCTGTCCGAACGTCAACGCATAGCCTACCTCGCGCGGGCCGCGACATTGCGCAAATGCTGGCTCGGCCATGTTGTGCGTTCCGTAGGCTCGCATCAGGGTAAGAAAGAAAGCCGGCGCCACGCCGTGGGGGAAAATTGCCACGCTTTCCGGGCCATATTTCTGTTTCAACTCGGCAAGCCGCTCGGCCAGAAAATCAAGCGCCTCATCCCAGGAAATCCGCTTAAATCTTCCCTGGCCTCGCTCGCCGACGCGCAACATGGGATACTTCAAGCGGTCGGGATCATATAGAAGTTTGGGCCCGGCATTCCCGCGCGCGCAGAGGCGTCCGTGAGTGAGCGGATGGTCAGGGTTGCCCTCGAGTTTGAGCACCTTTCCATTGGCGACCTCCGCCAGCACCCCACAGCGCCAGAAACACATCTCGCAATTTGTGGCGATGGTTGCAACTCGAGTGTCGCCGCGCCAGCCTGGTGGGTGAGGCTTCGCCGAACCTGCGGAAGGCGAAACCGTCGCCAAGGTCCCTGCAACAGTGGACCTCCGAAAGAATTCCCGTCTCGTGAACTTGTCGCGCACCCATGACCTCCCAGCGGGTGTTGCTGTGAATTGCAGGATAAGCAACGCACTCCAGCTCCCGCTGTGCTGGCCGTCACACATGCCATGCGAGCAGTCCGGGTACAATCCGGATGTGGATCGAGAACGAATCGGATCGGGCGTGACCGACCGCCGTGCTATGCGACGGCAACGTGACCGGGGTCACACACCATGACAAGCGAAAACCAACCTGTACCGCCAATTCGCCATGCCTTTATTAGTGAACGCGGCATTCTGGGCTTTGCATGGGTGGGCGGCGGATTATTGTTTACCCTCCTCACGGGTTTCTGGATTTGGCTTGCGCCGTTCAGTGTTTCGAGCCAAATGGCAGTGCTCTTCCATACGGCAGCGGGTTTGCTGATTCTCATTCCCTTGGTGTTCTGGCAGCTTAGTCACTGGCTGGCCACGCGCCACGCGCCACGCAAGGCGCGGAAGGTCAGTGGCTATGTAGGGTTTTGGTTGTTGGCGATTTGTGTGGTCGCCGGGACGGTCATCACTTGGCAAGCGGCCTTTGAGACGGTCATCAGCCACGGGTGGGCCAACGTTCATCTTTGGAGCGGCGTGCTCGCTCTCCCCTTTTTGGCCTTTCACGTTTTGCCTCGCCGGCAAAACGGTCTATCTCCTTCTGACCTTCAGGCTCAGACTCCCGCGGCGGATGACGGCCTGGCTCGGCGACGTACTTGGAAATACGCGCTGGGTGTGGTAGCGGGCCTTGGCCTGTTATGGGCAGCTAGTGTAGCCACTTACCGCGCGCCGTCTTTGAACAAATACCGGCCGCCCACGAGCTTCAAGCCCGCTCCAGGACCCAATCCCTTTGCTCCCAGCAATACTGAATTACAAACCGGGAAGCCGGTCCCCGCGCAAGCGATTGGCAACTCGCGGGCCTGTGGCGCCTCGGGTTGTCACACAACCATCTACGCCGAATGGCGGGCGAGCGCCCACCACTGGTCGGAAGAAGACCAGTTTTTTCAGGCCGTCCGCAAAGCCACAACGGACGTGCAAGGCGTCCAATCCACAAAGAAATGCGGCGGATGCCATGCGCCGGTTTCGATGCTGTCAGGGTACGGAAACCCGCGACTTGGGAAAAATATTCCCGGCTACAAAGAAGGCGACTCCTGCATCGCTTGTCACGCAGTTCGCCACGTGGACGAACGCGGGATTGGAAGTTACGTGCTGGGAATTCCGCAGCCCTATCTCTACGAGTACAGCACCCACCATGACGCGACATTGATCAACCATTTTTTGATTCGTGTTTATCCCTGGCAGCACGACCGCGATTTCAGTCTGAAGCTGGTCCGTCAGGCCAAGTCCTGCGCTCCCTGCCACAAGGAATTCGACGTGGTGGGCAAATACGGCGTTTTGCAAGTGGAAACTCAGTACGACTCCTGGAAACACAATAAGTGGAATACCGATGTCAATCCGAGGAAACGGTTACGCTGCCAACAGTGCCACATGTTCTACCAGACCGCGAGAGGGCGCGCCGAAGCCGATCCTTACGACTTGAGGATTGGCTTGGGACCGAAATACCACGACCATCGCTTTGCTGCTGCCAACCAATTTATGCCCTTGGCGCTCAGGTCGCCGGACGCGAAGCAGCAAGTCCGCGATGTGGAGCGATGGCTCACGGGAAAGCAGCTTGTGCCGGAGATTCAGAAGGTCTGGCCGCGCGGCCCCGTTGTCCCCATAGCCATCAGAGCGCCGGCAACCGTGCGACATGGCGAGCAGGTTGATTTGCAGGTCATATTGACCAACAGGAAGGTGGGCCACAGTTTTCCTACCGGCCCGCTCAACGTGGTCCGAGTCTGGATTGAATTAGAGGTACGCGACCGAACGGGGAAGGAAGTATTTCATTCGGGCGCGCTCAATAGTAAGAATCACGTTGAAGCAGGGTCCTATGTTCTGCGGCCATTGGCTCTCACCCCAAACGGAGAATCCATCATGACAGAGGACGTTTGGCATCCGATGGGTCCGATCTACCGTCCGGCGATTGCCCCCGGCCAGGCAGAATCCTTCGACTACCGCTTCCGGGTGCCTAGAGGCGCAGCGGGGCCGCTGGTTGTCAAGGCCCGTTTGCGATACCGCAAAGCCAACCAATTTTTTATGGACGCCGTCTATCCTCACCAGCACCGGGAAGCTCCCATCACCGATCTTTCATCCGATTCGACTGAGATGATGATAGTCGGCGGTGCGGCGGCGCGGTCGGCCCGCGTGCAGCGGCCGAACGCTCCTTAACCTGACATGAAGACTGTAAGAAGCCGGCGCCGCATTCTCTGCCGGGAAACTCCCGGTCGCTTGGCAAGGAGCAGGCGGAAAGCTCTCCGCCCCCTCTTCGTGGCGGCCCACGATTAGTTTACAACTTCGATTAAGGCCAGCGCATGAGGTATCAACGGCAGGGTCAGTCGAGAATGCTCTGCCGCAAGTGGCACAATCTTCGGCGGCGGAACTTGGCCGGCATCATGCAAATTCCTCCGCTGTGCCCGCAGCGAGAGTGTCGCCCGACCGGAACCGAACATCTGCTCCCAAAAGTGCGGGAAGGGATGCGCCGGCACGTCGCCCTCAATCACAACGCTCACGGACGACGTCCCGGCGGCGGCTTGCGCAGCAAGGGCGGCAGGCGCCGTCCCCACCCAAGGGTTCATGTTTGGTTTCGATGCCATCGGAGGAGCCAGTTTGCCGTGGGCCGTGGGGTATGTTACGGCGAGTTCGGGGCCAGTGTCGCGCGGGGCCTTGCAGCCCCGTTTGTGGGAACGGCGCTCAAGTTGGCTCGGCTTGGTTTGATCGGCCTGCCCTCGCGCCACACGCCGAACCCATGAGGAAAAGAGGCCGTTGAAGTCAGCTTGGCGCTTGACGCGGACCGGCTTCCATGACCGACCGATATCACTTCCCATCGGCTAAACGCGGAATTTGTTTACCTGGCCGCGGGTCTTGGTCGGAGGACCAGTGACTGCTAAGCTCTACAGGGCGTTGGCCTTCGGGGCTCGGAAAGGCCGCCTTGCCCCGTCACTTTCATGCCCCCCTGACGGAATATATCAGATACCAAAATGCGCTTGACTTGGTGCGTCTGGCGTGGTAGGAATCGGAGAGCGTCGGGGCCTAGGGTAGGAGGTAACGATGGAGCAACATGAAACCGAGCGCCTGGGCACCACCAAGGTTCAACGCAGGAAGCGAACCACCCCTGGCCGTCCGATGGCTTTGCTTCTCTTTTGCCTGTCAGCCTTCACTTTGGTTTTGCCGCTCACCGCGCGAGCGCAAAATCTGAACGCGTCCATCAGCGGCTTTGTGCTGGACCCGAGCGGGGCGGCCGTACCAAACGCCAAGCTCGTGTTCACCAACACGGCAACTCACATCGCGTTGACGTCCACCACCAACTCCGCAGGGCATTATCTGGTTGCCGGGCCCGATGTGGGAACCTACAACGTGGTAGTGCAGGCCCCTGGCTTCAAACAGTGGCGGCTAACCGGCCTGCCGGTCACGGTCGGAGAGAACGTGACCCTCAACGTGAAATTGCAGATAGGGGCTGTCACGCAGAGTGTCACGGTGGCGGCCAACGCCGCCCGCGTCAACACCTCCAACGCCGAAATCGGCGACGTCATCGGACACACGCAGATTGCCAGCATCGCTGTCAACGGTCGGGATTACATTACGCTGGCAGCGCTCGTACCCGGCGCCCGCAGTCGGCTGCCGGACTCTCCTTACACGGGCGGAGGGGGCACGGGCGGCGGTTCCAACATCGTGTTCAACGGGGTTCGCCTGGGGGCGAACAACTGGATGATTGACGGGGCGGAAAATCTGGACACGGGGTCCAATGCCGCACCCGAGGCCTATCCCGCCATGGCCGCCATCCAGGAATTTCGCGTGATGACCAGCAATTACAGCGCGGCCTATCCGACGGCAGCGGGCGGCATTGTCAACGTCGCCATTAAACATGGGACAGACCAATTCCATGGCTCCGCCTATGAATTCCTGCGCAACGACGACTTCGACGCACGCAATTTCTTCTCTCCCACCGTGGCCCCCCTCAAGCAGAACGACTTTGGATTCACCCTGGGCGGCCCCATCCGGCGCAACAAAACATTTTTCTTTTACAGCCAGGAATGGCGCCGCTTCCGCGAGGGCTTAACGACCCGGTTGCATACGCCGAGTCCCCTCGAGCTTGAAGGCAATTTCAGCCAGTCGCCCATCGTGAATAACGCCAAATCGCTCAAGACTCCTCCTGGCGTGCCCGCAACTTGCATTAGCGGTTTGCAAATCAACCCGGCTTGTTTTAACCCCAACGCCGTGGCGCTTCTGAAAGCCGGGGTGTTTCCTTCCGCCGATATTTCGGGGAATTCCTTCATTAACTACGTGGCTTCCCCGGTCGAGCCCATTAACTACGCCCAGGAGCTAGTTCGGATTGACCATCGGTTCAGCGACAGCTTGCAGTTCTTCGGACATTACATCCATGAGCAGTTTTACCGTCAGCTTCCCGCCGCCGAATTCGGCTCGGACACTTTTCCCACGGTCCACTCGGACCGGCACATGCCGGACTATAACATCGTGCTGGACCTCACTAAGACTTTCAGCCCCACGCTCGTCAACCAACTCAACTTCAACGTCAGCTACGACGGGATTCAAATCCTTCCCGCCGGCGTCTATCAACGCCCTGCGGGCTTCAACGTCCCGCAACTATTTCCGGTCAACCCCGATAACCGTATTCCCTCCTTGTTCCTGGCCCAAGGCTACGGCACCTACGATGTGACCGACCTGCCGTGGCACAACTTTGAGCGCAACTGGGCTTGGGAAGATGATGTCTCCAAGGTTTTCGGCCACCATACCTTCCAGTTTGGCGGGCTTTACATCTTTTCCCAAAAAGACCAAATCACGGGAGGAAGGTCACAGGGTGACTTCGGTTTTAACGGGGCTTTTACCGGCAACAGTCTGGCCGATTTCCTGCTCGGCTATCCCAACAGTTACACCGAATTGAGCACCCAGACCGTTCCCAAGTTCCGCTATAGCCAGGTGGAAGCCTATGCGCAAGACGATTGGAGGATAAAACCGACCTTAACCTTGAACTTGGGCGTGCGATGGGTCTTTATCCCGCACACCTATACAAAGGGCAATGTGCTCTCCAACTTCCTTCCGGGGGAGTGGAACGCCGCCCAGGCGCCGACGTTGAACAGCAAAGGCAACATCTCCTGTACGCCTGACACCACGACGTGTAACCTGATGGATGGCCTGTTTGTGGCTGGCACCAACGGCGTGCCGCGCGGCCTCGCCCAGACGGTGTACGACGATTTTGGTCCACGGTTGGGGTTTGCTTGGGATCCGACGGGACATGGAACGACGGCCATTCGCGGCGGATTTGGCATGGGCTACTATCGCGTGCAGGGAAACGACACGTACAACGTCGCCAATAATCCTCCCTTCGCCACCAACGTCACGCTCGACTACGGGCTTTCCAACACCACGCCGCCGATGGATAATCCGGCGGAGGGCACGGCCGCTCCGCTGGCCCCGTCTTCATTGGTGGTCATCAACCCCTACTACCCGCCCCCCATGATTGAGCAGTACAGCCTCAGTGTGCAGCACCAGCTCTCCCCCTCCACCACGCTCAGCGTCGCTTACGTGGGGACTCACGGCGAGCACCTGCCGGTGAGCATTAACCTCAACCAGCCGCGGCCTTACGCCGGCTTCAACTTCAATCCGGTCCTCAACAAAATACCGGCGCCTCCCGTGAACCTCTATCGCCCGTATGTCGGCTGGGGAACAATTACGCAACAGGAGATGGCAGCGGTCAGCGACTACAATTCCCTCCAAGTGGATTTCGAGCGGCACATGAGCAAGGGGCTGCAAGTTGGAATCGCCTACACATATTCGAAAGCGATGGATGACGCCTCGGCCTTTGGCCAACAACCTCAAAACGCCTACGATCTGCGCGCCGATTGGGGGCCTTCTGACTTCAACTCCACGCACATCCTCCAGATGAACTACGACTGGCGACTGCCGTTCTTTAGCGGCGCCCGCGGCGCCAAGGGCGTGGCGCTGGCAGGTTGGGAATTTGCCGGCATCACCACCCTGGAAACGGGCTTGCCCTTCAGCCTTGGCCTGACCGGCGCCGGACACGGCTTGGCGAGCCGCCCGAATGTCCTCGCGGTGGTCGGAACCCCCCACCAAGTCAATCAGTGGTTCACCACCTCGAGCGTTGCCGCCCCGCCGGCCGGCTTTTTTGGCAACGGCGCCAGGAACTCTGTCACGGGTCCCGGAATGACCGTCTTTAATTGGTCGTTGTACAAACATTTCCAGCTCAGCGAACGAATTCGTTCCGAGCTCCGCTTCGAGTTTTACAACGTTTTCAACCATACCAACTTCGCCGGCGTAAGTTCGGCGCTGGGGTCAGGAAGTTTTGGAGAGGTCACCAGCGCCCATGACCCGCGCATCATCCAACTCGGGCTCATGCTGCACTTCTGAACTTCTCCCTGGTGCCCAAGCTGAGCGGCGCGGAGGAGCCACCGGCAAACCAAGGCAGCCCTTCGGCGGGAAGAGGCTATGCGAGCTCACGGGCGGGGGTTGCGCTGGCCGCGCGCGCCCACTTAATCGCCGCGAGACCATGGTGGCGCGCTTGGGAGCAAGCCGAACCCAGCGGCCGCATGTTCCTGGAGTAACGTACCGGCCTCGCATTCAGGCCACCGACGCTTTTGATGAAATCGGAGAACCGTAACCCATAGCCATCAGGAGGAATCCAACATGACACGACGAGAATTTGCTTCGTTGCTTGGTGGCGTGAGCGCCTTCCTGACCGGGCGACGGCCTGGCAGCGCTCAGACGCCGGCGGCGCCAGAAATTTCCAAATCCCCGCGCGCGCCCAGCCCGAACCAAGCCGCAGCAGCCGCCTATCGCAACCCCGACCTGCCCATCGAACAACGCGCGGCAGACCTGCTGCGCCGCATGACGCTTGAAGAAAAAATTGAGCAGTTGCGCGGCGGCAGAACCTCGATCTACGGCATGCTGGATGCCACCGGCCAATTTACCGACCAGGATATCCGGGGCGATTTTCGGCATATTTATGACATGCACTCTCATCGCAGCCCGCGCGACCAAGCCGTTTACCGCAACGGCCTACAACGGTATGCGGTCGAAAAAACGCGCCTCGGCATTCCGCAGATTTTTCAGGATGAAGCACTGCATGGCTACACGGCCCACGGCGCAACCAGTTTTCCTCAAGCCATTGCTCTCGGCAGCACCTGGGATCCCGAATTACTCGAGCGGGTTTTCACGGTCGCCGGCGACGAGGCCGCTTCGGCCGGCATCAACCAGGTGTTTGCTCCGGTGCTGAACCTGGCGCGAGACCCGCGTTGGGGACGAACCGAAGAAACCTACGGCGAAGACCCTTACCTTTCCACCCAACTCGGCGTCGCGGCCATCCGAGGCCTGCAAGGCAAAAATTATTTGATTGACCGTCACCACGTGTTGTCCACCGCCAAGCATTTCGCGGCGCTCGGCGAGCCTTGGGGGGGACGCAATACCGCGCCCGCCAACTACGCCGAGCGTGTGCTACGCGAAACTTTCTTGCCAATGTTTCGCGCCGCCGTCGAGCAAGCCCAGGTCGGCAGCGTCATGGCCGCCTACTGTGAAATCAACGGTGGCATTCCATGCCACATCAACCATTGGTTGCTCACGAAAGTTCTCCGCGGCGAATGGGGTTTTCGCGGCTACGTCACCTCCGACGGCGCGGGCCTGGAGATGCTGGTCAACACGCACCACATCGCCGCCGACTACGCCGGAGCCGCTCGCATGGCGCTTGCGGCCGGCGTGGATTATGATCGCTCGGCAGGTTCCGTCTATTCCACCTTGCTCGACCAAGCCCGACACGGCCGCGTACCGGAAGGTGAAGTGGACCGGGCCGTTTTCCGTATCCTGGAAGCGAAATTCCGTCTGGGCTTGTTTGAGAACCCTTACGTGGATCCGAGCTATGCCGAGCGCATCACCAACTCCGCGCCGCACCGTCGCTTGGCACTTGAAACGGCTCAAAAGGCCATTATCCTGCTCAAGAACGCCGACAACCTGCTACCCCTTGATTTGAAGAAATTCAAGACGATTGCCGTCATCGGCGGCGACGCCGCCACCGTGCACCTGGGCGGTTACAGCCGCCCGGTCGAGCCGGGTGACGTCAGCCTACTCGAAGGCATCCGCCAGCGCGTCGGCTCCTCAGCGCACGTCGTGTATGCCGAGGGCTGCGAAATTACTACCGGCGCTCCGGGCCACGTCACACTCCCTAACCGCAAAACGCAGCTTCGGAACATCCACGCCGCCACCGAACTCGCGCGCCACGCGGACGTAGCCATCCTGGTGATGGGCGGCAACGAACAGACCTGCCACGAGGCGAGCGTCCGCAATCCCGGCGACCGCGATTCCCTCGCCATGGTGGGCTTGCAAAACCGCCTGGTTCGCTCGATTGTAGAAACGGCAACCCCAACCGTTCTCTTCCTGATTAACGGTCGCCCGATCTCGATTGACTATGCGGCCGAGCACGTTCCCGCCATCCTGGAGGGTTGGTATCTCGGCGAGGAGGGTGGCACAGCCGCCGCGCAGGTGCTCTTCGGGGATGCCAATCCCGGTGGGAAGCTTCCCCTCACGTTCCCTCGCTCTGTCGGCGAGCTTCCCGCTTACTATTACCGCAAGCCTTCCGCCGACGTGCCTTATCTCTTTGTCCCGCGCGGCCCGCTGTTTCCCTTTGGCCACGGCCTTAGTTACACGACCTTCAGCTTCTCCAACCTCACCCTGTCACCGGCTCAGATTGCCCGCGAGGGTGAAACCATCGCCAGCGTGCAGGTGACCAACACCGGACGGCGCGCCGGCGATGAAGTGGTTCAACTTTACCTCCGCGATCGAGTCAGCAGCGTCACGCGGCCCATTCAGGAGTTGCGCGGTTTTAAGCGGATTCATCTGAAGCCCGGCGAAACCCAATCGGTCCAGTTCAAGCTGACGCCGGCCGAACTTGGCTTTTACGACGCCGAAATGCAATGGGTTGTCGAGCCGGGGACGTTTGATATCATGGTCGGCTCCAGTTCGGTGCGCACCCTCCACGCCACACTGGAGGTAGTCTAGTTTCTCAGCTCTTCGTGACCCGGCGCCTTCGCGCCCCCTTGTGGCGAACCAACGCAAAGAATTCGGCTTGTCCGCGCGCCCCATGGCCTGGTGGCTGGCGATTCTGTTGGGAACCTCTCTCACTATCAATTTCATTGATCGCCTGGTTCTCGCCACCGTCGCCCCCATGCTTTTCCGTCAATTACACCTGACGGCCAGCGAGTATTCCTACATCGTCTTCGCCTTCATGCTCGGCATGACGCTCGGCCAGATTCCTGCCGGCGCTTGGATTGATCAAGTCGGCGTTCGTGCTGGCTTGGCCAGTATCTTTGCCGGCTGGTCGTTCAGCAACATGGCCCAAACGGTTGCCGAAAGCGTGGCCAGCTTCAGCGGCTTGCGGTTCCTAATGGGCGTGTTTGAGTGCGGCAATTACTCGGCGGGCGTGAAGAACGTGGGAGAGATTTTCCCCAGTGACCAGACGGCCCTGGCACTGGGACTATTCAATAGCGGAAGCCTTCTTGGTTCGGTCGTTGCGCCGCCGCTGGTGGTTTATGTTGCCCATCGCTTCGGTTGGCGAAGCGCTTTTCTGCTGCCTAGTCTGGCCGGGCTGGTCTGGATTCCTCTTTGGCTTCAATCGTCGCGTGCGATAGCCCGGCTTCGGCTGCCCAAACCGGCGACGGGCGCGCCCGAGAAAATCACCGTGAGTCGCTTGCTCCGGCTGCGCCAGACCTGGGGCGTGATTTTGATGCGCGCTCTTTCCGGGCCGCTCTCCCAATTCTACTGGTATTGGCTGCCGCTCTACCTGGTCCGAGGCCGCGGGCTGACGATGACCGCCATGGCCGGTCTCGCCAGCTTGTCTTACTTTGTGGGCGGCGTGGGGCAGATCGGCGGCGGCTATATTTCCGGATTCCTCATTCACCGCGGCTGGCAGGTGGATCGGGCCAGAAAGTCCACCTATGCGCTGGGTACTGCGCTGGCCGCGCTCGGCACGCTGCTTGCCCCTTTGACCCGAAGCTCTTTCGATGCGGCGCTGGTTGCCGGCATGGGCATTTTCGGCGTGAACGTCATGTCCAACCACGTCATCGCCGTGATTACCGACGTTTTTCCGGATTCAACGCTGGCTCGCGTCACCGGCATCACAGGCGTTGGCGAAGGGATTATTGACATGGCCATGACGCTGTTCACGGGCGTGGTGGTGATGCGCTTTTCTTGGTTTCCGGTTTTTGCCGCCGCGGCGGTGATGCCACTGGGGAGTTTTGCCGCGCTCTTGTTTTACGTGCGACGCTGCCGCTCGCTCACCCCCGAAGAGCTTTTGAGCCCGGCCTGAGTTTTGCGTCAGCAGCCGGCGAGATATGGCGGCGGGACTAAGCCGGTTTCGCCGGCGCTTGTGGCGCCTCGGCGTGCTGCCGCCCGTGACATCCCGCTCCGTGTTACAGCTAAAATGGACCGTCGGCCGGTTTGGCGTCGGTTCAGTCATAAGGAGAGTTTCCGTTGGCGCAACCCAGTGCTTTTGTTGCTCATGGTGGCGGTCCGACTTCCGTTCTGAACTCCAGCCTGCAAGGGCTGGTGGAGCAATGCCACGCCGCCCGCCTCGCCCACCTTTGGGCGCCGAGGGGAGGGTTGCCAGGCGTTCTGCGCCACGATGTCCTCGACCTGCTATCGCTTCCTCGCCGCCAAATGCGGGCGCTCGGCCGGCAGGTTGGCTCAGTCATCGGCAGTTTTCGCGGCGCCATCACCCCGGAGGACCGTGAAGCGACCATCGAATTCTTTCGCCGGCACGACATTCGATATTGTTTCTACACTGGCGGAAATGGCTCGATGCAAACCGCGCTCGAATTATCCGCCACAGCTCGCCAACTCAACTATCCACTGGCGACCATCGGCATCCCTAAAACCGTGGATAACGATCTCTGCGAAACGGACCATAGCCCCGGCTTTGGCAGTGCAGCGCGCTTTGTGGTCACCGCCGTGCGCGAAATTGGCCTCGATCAACGAGCCTTGCCCACCCCGGTTTCGATTGTGGAGGTGATGGGCCGCAACGCCGGCTGGCTGGCCGCCGCTTCCCTTCTCGCCCGCCAACGGCGCGACGACCCACCCCATTTCATTTACATTCCCGAATCCGCCTTCAATCCGTCCGAATTTCTGACGCGCCTGGACGGCCTGCTACGCCGCCAAGGTTGGGTGGTCGGGGTGGTCGCCGAGGGATTAAAAGACGCTCGTGGCCGCCCTATCGCCGCTTCCGGCGGCAGCAGTCGGGATGCTCGTGGCCGCCCGCTCCCCGGCAATGTCGCCGCCGCCCTGGCGCGCCTGGTCAGCCGTGAACTCAAAGTCCGCGCCCGCAGTGAAAAGCCCGGCATCCTCTGTCGTGCCTTCAGCCTCTGCCAGTCCAGCGTGGACGCCGAGGAAGCTCGTGCGATTGGAGGCTTTGCCCTCCGGGCCGCGCTTCAGGGCGAGACCGATGCCATGGTGGCCATCGAGCGGTTGCCCTCGAAGCGTTATCGCATCCGACTGAAATTGGTCCCTCTCAGCGAGGTGGCCAACCGCGAGCGCCATTTGCCCAACCGCTTCCTGAGTGAACCGGGGCAAATTCAAGCCTCTTATCGTTCCTACGCGACGCCGCTCATCGGCCAACCTCTGCCGCCGGCGCTCTGTCTCTGATTCGCGCCCGATCTTCAGGAGGTCCGCTTGGCGTCGTCGAATCGGTATCTGATATCTGTCATATTACTTCCTCTTGACAATTGCCTCCGACTATGAATAATCTGGCGTGGATGAAGCCCATCTCGCCAAGGCATCCCGCGGAGGGCTGCTTAACGACGATGGGCGAGTGCTCACTTTTACGTCTCTGTCGGATCTAGGGTCTCAAGCGTAGCTGACGTCGGAACTAGAGGAACGATGCCTCACGCCGACGCCGGTGAAATTCCGTGGCGAGGTGACGTATGGTCGGACGGACCCGTAAGATCGCACTCCATGGGGGGCACAAGAGGGGCTTTGCCCAACCCCAAAGCGGAAGGCTTGACGTCGCAGCCTTGCGCAGCCATCGCCGTGGCAGCTTCTGCAAAGCGCATGGTTGGTTGGTGGCGCTCGTGGGGCTCGCGTTGGCCGCCTTTGCCGCGCCTCGCGGTTACGGCCAAGCGTTCGGCACGATCAGCGGTCGTGTGACCGATCCGAGTGGCGCCGGTGTCCCCGGGGCGCAAATCACGGCCACTGAAACGCTCACTGGTTTTTCCCGCCACGTAACATCCGGCTCGACCGGCGAGTACGTGATTCCGAATCTCCGCCCCACCGAGTACACCTTGACGGTGAAGGTGAAGGGGTTTAAGACTGCCGTGCAAAAGGGCATTACGCTGCTCGCCAACCAGGCCGCCACGGTGGATATTCACCTGCAACTCGGCTCGACCGTGCAAACCGTCTCAGTGGTCGGAGCAGCGCCGCTGGTTAATACCACGACCCCAACCTTGAGCGACGTCATCGGCCGGGACCGCATGGTGGATTTACCGTTGAACGGCCGCGACGCGGTGGAACTGATCAATCTCGTGGCCGGGGCGAGCGGCGTGTCGCCGGCCACCACCACCAGCCAAGGCGCCCTTCCCGGGGCGGCTAACGCCAACATCAACGGCTCCCGAAACAACCAGACCAGCTACTCGCTGGACGGCGCGAACTTCCTCGACCAATATTACAACGTCAACATTCCCTTCCCCTTCCCGGACGCCTTGCAGGAATTCAGCGTGCAGACCGACAATTACAGCGCCCGGTACGGGGAAAATGCCGGCGGCGTGGTCAACGTGGTCACCAAAAGCGGCACCAATCAATTCCACGGCGACCTCTTTGAATTTGTCCGCAATCCCATCTTTAACGCCCGCAATTTCTTCTCAGCGAACCGCGACGCAATCAGGCGGAATCAGTTCGGCGGCACCATCGGCGGGCCGGTCATCATTCCCCACGTTTACAACGGCCACGACCGGACTTTTTTCTTCTTCGGCTATCAAGGCGAACGATACCGTGATGTGAGCACGGCGCACGCCTTCGTGCCCACCGCCGACGAACTGAACGGCAACTTCTCCGCCCTGCTCAGCGCCACGAATCCCGACAATCCCTTTGGTCGAGCCGAGCAGATCAAAAATCCGTGGCCGTACGCCATCGGAACAACCGGCCCCGGCCAAGCCTTTCCCAGCAATATTATCCCGGCCAGCGCGCTCGATCCGGCGGCGCTGAAGTTGGCGGAAAACTATTTGCCGCATGTGGGCGGCACGGGGGAAGTCTTTTACACCCATCCCACCGTGCAGAACATCAACGAGGCCATCCTGCGCGTGGATGACAGGCTCGGCAATAAAGACAGCCTGACCGGCCGTTGGTACAAGGACCATGTGCTGCTCGAGCCGCAGAACCCGGCTGGCAACCTCCTGGGCTACGGCGCTGGATTTGACCAGCCCGTCAACAACCTCATGATCCAGGAGACGCACACCTTCCGGTCGAATCTGCTGAACCAAGCCAGCTTCACCTTCTCCAATGTGCCCACCGAGAAAACCTTTACGGCTAACTCGCCCAACGCAGCAACTTTTGGCGTCAAGGGGCTGTCGCTACCCACCACACCCTGGATTCAGAACATCAGTGCTGCCGGCGCCTTCTCCATCTTCGGCGGCGCCTTGGGCCCTTTTAACAACAAGGACTACGGCGTCGAGGACAATCTGAGCTGGGTCGTCGGCCGGCACAACATTGACATGGGTGCGAGCTTTGACCACTCCATCGTCAACCTGGGTGACCAGTTCTTAGCGCAGGGATCCTTCAACTTTAATGCCAGCGTGACCAACAATCCCCTCGCCAGCTTTTTGCTCGGCTACATGCAAAACTTCCGCCAGGGTTACGGCGAGTATAAAAACAATCGAGATAATTTCTGGGCGTTTTATTTTAACGATAGCTTTCACGCCACGCCGCGGCTCACGCTCAACTATGGCTTGCGCTACGAACCCTATTTCCCCTGGAAGGAGATTAAGGGCCGCGCCGAACAGTTCAGCCCGGCGAACTATTACGCCCACGTGAAGTCCATAAAGTTTCCCAACGCCCCGCCGGGCCTGCTTTTCCCCGGCGACCCGGGCGTGCCCTTTGCTGGCGTTCGAGGCGACTTCACGGATTTCGCGCCGCGCGTCGGCTTTGCTTACGATTTGACGGGCAATGGAAAAACCAGCATTCGCGGGGGAGCGGGCTTCTTCTACGATTCCGGAACGGCGGGCGTCATCAACAACCGATTCGCGGACATTTCTCCCTTCAGCCCGCAGGTCTCCCTGACGCCGGCTCCGGGTCCTTTCAGTGACCCGCTCCAAGGCTACACGGGCTTCTATCCATTTCCTTTCACCTACCCGCCGGCCAGCAACACGTTGTTCTCCCTGCCGGACCTGGTCATTACTTACGACCCCTCCTCCAAATACTTGGTGCCGGTGACCTATCAATGGGATCTCGTCGTGGAGCGCGAACTGGCGCGCAACTGGATGCTGCAAGTCGCCTATGTGGGCTCAGTGGCGCGGCATGAAAAGGAAACCATCGAGCTTGACCCAGCGCGCTATATTCCCGGCAGCAAGCTGAGCACCGATGCCCGCCGCCTTTTCGCCCCCTACTACGGCTCTATCTCGATGG
>JAKASC010000168.1 GCA_021828245.1 Acidobacteriota bacterium | reverse complement strand
CATCTCTCCGCTGTCCGCTGCCTTCGCCCTGGCGGTTTCGGCTCTTGTGGGTGTCGCGTTCGGTTATTATCCGGCTCGACGCGCCGCGCGCCTGGACCCTGTTACCTGCCTGCGGGCGGAGTAAGCCTTGGCGGGGAACAGCGATTGTTCTTGCGGCGCTTCATGACGCGAGGTGAGCTTTTGAACGGGGCTTGGGACTGCGCGGCTATTTCCGCCCCATCAGCTTTTCGACGTACTCGGCCAAGGCTTCAGGCCACGGGCGCGGCAAGGCAATCCCCGCCGAGGCGAGCGCTTTCATCTCCATGACGGCGTAATGCAACCGCGCCGCCGGGCGACCCATTTCCGCCAACGACACAGCCTTAACGCGGGCGGCGTCGAGTCCGGCCAGTTCGACTCCGCGCCGCACCAACTCCCACCGGCTGCACGCTCCCTGATTCGACAAATGATAGAGTCCGTGACGCCCGGACTCGATGACTTCGATGATTTTTTGCGCGGCGTCCGGAGCGTAGGTTGCGTTGGCCGTCTGGTCGGCGGGCGCAAGAACGTCTTGCCCGGCACCCACCTTGCGAAGGGCGTCTTCAACCAAATTCACTTTGCCGGGGCCAAAAAGGATCGAAATGCGAAAAGTCCAATAGCGCGGCAGGGTTTGGACGGAGCGCTCGGCTCGCAGCTTCACGCGACCATAAACAGTGGGCGGGTTGGTGGGGTCTGACTCTGAGTACGGGCTTGACTTTTTGCCATCAAACACCGCGTCGGTTGAAATGTGGGCGACCTGCGCGCCGATCTCTCGTGCGGCCTCAACCACATGGCGGGTGCCGTGAAAATTCACCAGAAAGGCGCGGGCAGGATCGGTTTCGCAGAGGTCAAGGTCGCGGATGGCGGCAGTATGGATGATGACCTCCGGTCGCAACTTCGTTAACACGCCGTGAACTTGGCTGAATTGAGTGATATCCGCGCCGGCGCGAGTTAAGGGATAGACTTGATGCGCGCCGCGCGCCGCCTCGACCACCGCTTGCCCCAACAGACCGTTGGCTCCTGTCACGGCCACTTTCATCAAGGGTTACCTCTTTCGTCGTGTATGGTAAGTCCTACGATGTCGCGGCGCCGGTGGATTCTGACCATCAGTTCCTACTTCTTTGCCACCCGGGGTGATGTCCGCCCGTAACGTCGGCTACGGGCGATGAGGGATGGGCGTTGCCGTGGAATTCTGCCGCTCGAGTTGGGCAGTGTAGGCGCGAAGTCGGCGCACCACGGTCTCTGCAATCTGGGCACTTGACATGCCGCGGATGCGGATGCGAGTCTCCGGGCCGGGGGATGCATCGCTCGCCTGCTTTTTCGGCTTTTCGTCAAGAAGATCCGCGCGCCACAGTCGGGCCCCGGTCACCCAATCCCTGATGGTCATGGTTGCCAACAGGTGCTTGATCCTTTTGTTTTTCGGAAGCCTTGCGCGCTTGGGCACAGGTCGGCCGGCCCGCATTTCAAACTCAACGCGACGGCGAGGCCAGCGCGCCTCCATAACCAAGTCCACGCCTTCCTTCTCCAGCGTTGGGCGATATTTGCCCCAGTCTTTGAAATCTTGAATTATCCAGGAGCGCAATCCGTGCGGCATCGGGCCAACGTAAATCAGCTTTCCGGTAATCAGCCGGTTGGGTTGGGCTGCTGCAGTTTGTCCCCACGACAGGGGCAAACTAAGCAGGAGCGCGGGTATCCCCAAAACAAGGAATCCAATTTGTTTCATCATGCCTTCTACCCTCCGCCTCGCCCCCACCATCATATCGCAACTGGAGTGTGTTGGGACGAAGCCTCATCGTGGTCAAGGAAGGCACGGCCACCGTGTGCTCCTATCAACGGCGCCGAACCTAGCTTGGCGCTCAGGCGGTTGCCTTTGAGCGCAGGTTCGGGCTATGCTCCCGTTGCGAGCGAGCGCAGAGTAGGAGACAATCTCAGGGTGGTGAAACGAACGGAATTTGACGAGCTTATTGAGTCCATGAGCAATCCGAGGATTGCACAACCATGAGCACATGGCGTGAATTTCAAGGGGTCAACTTAGGCTACGCCCTGGAACTCTACGACCGTTTTCAGCGAGATGCAAACTCCGTTGATGCGGCGACCCGGGCTTGGTTTGAGCAGCAAGGTCCGCCCCCGGCTACGGAGGGCCAAGCAGTTTTAGGCTCGGAACGCATTGCTAAGATTGTAGGGGCGGTGAATTACGCCGAGTCCATCCGCAAGTTCGGACACCTGGACGCTCAAATTGACCCTCTGGGCAGCCCGCCACCTAGTGACCCGACCCTTCGCCCGGAATTCCACGGGGTGACGGAGGGCGATCTCCGCCAATTGCCCGCCAGTCTGATTGTCCGGCCCATTGCAGAAGGGAAATCGAACGCCTGGGAGGTGATTCAGGCCCTGCGCAAAATTTACTGCTCCTCGATTGGCTATGATTATGCGCACCTGCGCGATCCCGATGAACGATATTGGCTGCACGACGCGGTGGAATCGGGCCGGTTTCGGCCTCCTGCCAATCCCGTGGACGGGCCGGCGCTTCTTGAGCGCCTGACGCAAGTCGAAACCTTCGAGCGCTTTCTGCACCGCACCTTTCCCGGTAAAACACGTTTTTCCGTGGAAGGCCTCGACATGTTGATTCCGGTCCTGGATGAAGTGATTGCCGGGGCGGGTGAGGTTGGGATGCGCAACGTGCTCATCGGCATGGCGCATCGAGCAAGGCTCAACGTGCTGGCCCACATCTTGAACAAGCCGTACAGCCAGATTATTGCCGAGTTCAAGGACCCCGTTCGCGCGCACGACTTTCGAGAAGACCTGGGCTGGACGGGCGACGTGAAATATCATCTGGGGGCGCAACGGGCCATTCAAGCAGCCCAACGCGCCGAGCTGGTCATTACGATGCCGCCCAACCCCAGCCACCTGGAGGCCGTCAACCCGGTCGTGGAAGGCATGGCACGTGCTGCTGGAACGCGAGTGGACACTCCCGGCGAACCCCAATTTGACCCGGTGTTGACGCTGCCCATCCTTATTCACGGCGACGCATCCTTCCCGGGCCAAGGCATCGTGGCGGAAACCCTGAACTTTTATCGTCTGCCGGGCTACTCCACGGGCGGCACGCTTCACATCATCGCCAACAACCAGCTCGGCTATACGACGGATCCGACCGATTTTCGCAGCGCCCCGTACGCCAGCGATTTGGCCCGTGGCTATCGGATTCCCATCGTTCACGTCAATGCTGATGACCCGCTCGCCTGCCTGGAAGTGGCGCGGCTGGCGTTTGCTTATCGCGCAAAATTCCACAAGGATTTTGTGATTGACCTGGTCGGTTATCGGCGCTACGGCCATAACGAGGGCGACGAGCCGTCGTTCACCCAGCCGCAGCTTTATCGGCGCATTGCCTCGCATCCCACCGTGCGGGAGCTGTGGGCGCGCCGCCTTGCCGAAACCGGTGAGGTGCAGCAGGAATGGGTGGAAAAACTGGTTCAGGATCGAACGAGAGAGTTAGAGGCAGCACTAAAGTCGCCCGAGGCCGGCAGCTCCATGGTTGAACCCTTGCCAGAGCCGCCGCCTCCCGGCGCGGCGCGGCACGCTAAAACGGCGGTTCCTCTGGCGCGATTGCGCGAACTGAATGACGGTCTGCTGCGCCTTCCGGAGGGATTTCATCTTCATCGAAAGCTGGAGCGGGGCCACGAGCGGCGCCGTAACATTTTGGACTCACCCGACGAGAAAACCATTGATTGGGCCTCGGCGGAAGAGTTGGCGCTCGCTTCGATTCTTGCCGATGGCACGGCCGTCCGCATGACCGGCGAAGATGTGGAGCGGGGAACCTTCAGCCAACGTCACGCGGTATTCCACGACACGGAAACCGGCGAGCGCTCTTGTCCGTTGCAGGCGCTGCCCCAAGCGCGCGCCGCCTTTGAAATTCACAATAGCCCCCTGACCGAGGCTGCGGTGGTGGGATTTGAATTTGGTTACAGCTTGCAAGAGCCGAGCCGGCTGGTGATTTGGGAAGCTCAATATGGCGATTTTGTCAACGGCGCGCAAACCATGATTGACGAATTCGTCGCTTCCGGCCGCGCCAAGTGGGGTCTGACGCCGTCGCTGGTGATGCTGTTGCCTCACGGTTTCGAAGGCCAGGGGCCGGACCATTCGAGCTCCCGCGTGGAGCGGTTTTTGCAACTCACGGCGGAAATTAACCTGCGCGTCGCCAATCCCAGCACGGCGGCCCAATATTTCCACTTGTTGCGGCTGCAAGCGGCGCTGCTCAAGGTGGACCCGCTGCCCCTCATCGCTTTAACGCCCAAAAGCTTGCTTCGCCATCCGCTGACGCTTTCCGCTCCGCGCGAGTTGGCGGAAGGCCATTGGCAGCGCGTGATTCCTGACGGAGAGAGGGATCTTCAGCCGCAGGCGGTGCGACGGCTGATTCTTTGTACCGGAAAAATTTACGTGGATTTGGTCACCAACCCGCAACGCAACACCACGCCCGACATCGCCATCTGCCGCGTCGAACAGTTGTATCCTTTCCCGGAAGTGGATTTGCGGCCAGTTTTGGAAGCTTATCCAAACCTCCAGGAGGTGCTGTGGGTGCAGGAGGAACCGGAGAACATGGGCGCCTGGGAATACGCGCGGCCCACTCTCGGCAATTTGACGGACGGCCGATGGCGATTGAGGTACGTCGGACGCTCGCGGAGTTCGAGCCCTGCGGAAGGCTCGCTGGCACGCCATCTCGCCAATCAACAGGCAATTGTTCAACAGGCCTTTAGCCAACAACTTGACGTGGGCATGGAAGATATGGTGCTGGTTAAGAGATCGGACTAAAAGAACTGAAAGGGAAGTGGTGATGCCCAGGAAGATTGTCGTTCCCGAACTCGGAGAATCCGTGCTGGAAGCCACGGTCGGACGCTGGCAGAAAAAAGAAGGAGACCGTGTCCGAACCGGCGAGGTGTTGGTATCACTTGAAACGGACAAGGTTGATCTTGAAGTGGCCGCGGAAACCGACGGCGTCCTGACACGGATTGAGCGGCCAGAGGGCGAAACGGTCAAAATCGGCGACGTGCTCGGAATTTTGGAGGAAGCCTCCGACGCTGGACGAAAGGGTCCCGAGCTGGAGCCGCCGAGTTCTTCAGTGAGCGCTCCGCCCCAAGCGAAGCCCGCGGCACCGGTCGAGCCCACAAACGAGCCTCGCAAGGTCACGCCGCTCGCGCGCCGCATGGCTGAGGAGAAAGGCGTGGACCTCCGCCGGGTGCCGGCCCGCGAGGCGGGCCGCATTCGTCAGCGCGACGTCGAGGCTTACCTTGAGAAAGCCCAACCTGTTGCTGTGGAGAAACCGTCCTGCCAAACCAGCGACTCCGCTGAGACCAAGGTCGCCCGGATGGCAGCCCCTTCGCCCGCTTCGGCCACTCAACGGGAAACCAAGAGTGACCGACGCGAAGAGCGGGTGCGACTCTCACGCCGACGACTGACCATCGCCCGCCGCTTGGTGGAAGCACAACACACGGCCGC
>JAKASC010000167.1 GCA_021828245.1 Acidobacteriota bacterium | reverse complement strand
CCTGGCGCCCGACGCCGCGCGTCTCGGCGTCCGCATCGGCTGCGAGAACTGCTGCGCCGAGCAGAAGTTCCTTTTAAGCCCGCGCGAGTTTCGCCAGTTTCTCCGCGACGTGGATCGGCCTTCCGTCGGCCTTCACCTCGACGTCGGCAACATCCACGACGACGGCTTCGCCGAGCAGTGGATTGAAATCCTCGGCCCCCAGATCACCCGCATCCACATCAAGGACGTCATGAAGAAGCGCGGCCGCTGCTGCGACAGCGTCTATACCAACGTCTTTCTCGGCGACAACAACTGGTCCGCCATCCGCGCCGCGCTCGACAAGGTCGGCTACGACGGCTGGCTCGTCGCCGAAATGGAGCGCCGCTACCATTACGCCCCCGACCAGCAGTTCTTCGACACTTCCGCCGCCCTCACCCGCCTCATCACCCGCCGCCTCTAAAATTCCCTTGCGCTGCGGCGCCGGTCTGTGCTGTAGCGCCGGTCCCGCGATGGCGGGACCGGCGGCTTCTTTCCAACGTCGAATTGTCGCGGCCGGCGGTAGATCAAAGCCCGCCGAAGCGCCAAGGCCAGCGAAGCTGCCTTCCGCTGAGATGGAACACCCTATTTTACGGGAGAGCAAGACATGCTAATGTGACTAAATAACCTATGCAGCAACTGGCGTTTTTCGAGCCCGCTAAGGACGAAGCCATTCCACAGGAGAGGCGGTCATCCACCACCTTTTTGGACAACATGGCTCTCCCCGTGCATCGATGGTTCCGCTACTCGGCAGGGTTTTCGGCTTTGTGGGCGCACGATGTTCTCGAGGCGGAGCGTGCCAAAGGGAGGACAAGGGTGTTCGACCCCTTTGCAGGCTCCGGCACGACGCTCTTAGAGGCCGAAAAGGCGGGCGTTCTCGCCATTGGTGCCGAAGCACACCCCTTCGTCGCCCGGATCGCAAGAGCAAAGCTCCTCTGGCGGGAGCCGCCTCAGGAGTTTCTCAAATACGGCCTCCGGGTGCTGAAAATCGCCAAGTCGATGGGTCCTCCTGAGGTTAAGCCATCAGGCTTGCTAGAGAAGTGCTTTCCCCCGCATACACTCAGACTCCTTGAAGCGATCAAAGTCGCGTGGGAAGAATGTGCAGAGGGAGGTCCCCTTTCGGAGCTTTCCTGGCTCGCGCTCATCTCGATCCTGCGCTCATGTTCTCCCGTCGGCACGGCGCAGTGGCAATACGTCCTCCCCAGCAAGAGCAAAGCGAGGGCTTTGGCCCCCTTCGAAGCCTTCGAGGAAAAGGTTCGCGGAATGGCTTACGACATGGCCCGGTGCCAGCAGCGGAAGAATGGCGCGCAGGCCCGTCTTTACCCGAGGGACGTGCGCGAGGCGTCTGGACTTCCCGAGAATTGGGCCGACCTCGTGATTACCTCCCCTCCCTATGTAAATAATTACGACTACGCGGACGCCACACGGCTGGAGATGACATTCATGGGAGAGATCGAAGGATGGGGCGATCTACAGGATGCCGTGCGCGTCCATCTCGTGCGCTCCTGTACGCAGCATGTTGCCTCCCTTTCGGCCATGACGGAAGATCTCATAGGGCACCCACGCCTGTGTCCGATTCGAGATTCCCTCCGAAGGGTGTGTTCGAGCCTCTCCGTCGAGCGCGAGAGGCATGGGGGTAGGAAGCCCTATGACGCGCTGGTTGCAGCCTACTTTCTTGACATGGCGAAGGTTTGGGATACGTTGCGGCGCGTTGCGTCTCCCGGGGCTCTCGTCTGCTTTGTCGTAGGGGATTCGGCGCCTTATGGAGTTCACGTGCCGGTAGAGCGCTGGCTGGGCGAGCTTGCCGTGTCCGCCGGATTCTCCGCCTGGCGATTTGAGAAAACCCGTGACCGCAACATCAGATGGAAAAATCGCAAGCACCGCGTACCCTTGCAGGAAGGCAGACTTTGGGTCAAAGGGTAATGGATGGCTGAATCTCCCGCGCATCGTTTCGGCCAAATCATCGGAGATTCCCTTGAAGCGGCTGTGGAGCCGCTCCTAGCGGATTTCGCGAACGAGCACGGCCTTTACCTCGACAAGAAGGGGAAGCGCACGTGCCGACGGGGCGCGAAGGCGAGCTGGACCGATCTTTACAACAACACCCACGACCTCGATTTTGTGCTGGAGCGAGGCGGTAGCGACGCGAAGCGCGGCAGACCTGCTGCCTTCATTGAGACTGCCTGGCGGCGTTACACGAAGCATTCGCGCAACAAGGCGCAGGAAATTCAGGGCGCCATACTTCCGCTGTTGGAGACGTACCGCAGGGATGCGCCCTTCGCGGGCGCAATTCTAGCCGGCGTCTTCACAGAGGGCGCGCTCGCTCAACTCAAGTCCCTCGGCTTCGCCGTCGTTTACATACCCTTCGAGGACGTAATCCAGGCGTTTCGGCACGTCGGCATCGACGCTCATTTTGGTGAAGCGACAAGGGACGCTGATTTTGCCAGGAAGGTGCGCGCCTGGAGTCGCCTCTCTCCCGGGAAGCGGGCGCGGGTCTCCAGGTTCCTCATCGAGGCCAGCAGTCCGCAGATCACGGCCTTCTTCGAGCGTCTCAGGGGTGTCATCGTGAGGAAGTTAACCGGGATCAGGATCACGCCGCTGCACGGCGAGGCTGCGGAGACGAGAACCGTCAAGGAAGCCATATACTTTGTTGACCGCTATGACGAGACCGCGGCTCACAGCGCGCTCGTCAGATACGAAGTCGAAGTACTCTACAGCAACGGGGACCGGATTCAGGGCGCCTTCGCGGCGAAGGGAGACGCGATTAGTTTCCTGGAGTCGTTGGGGGAGGCGTGATGAAGACCGCCCTGTCCCCCGGTCGCGGGGCGGTATTTTCAAAAGCGCCCCTGAAACGGCATCCCTGACGGCTTTCACTTCCCCTTGTGAATCCCGCTTGCGCTGGGCCGGGAGAAGGCTCAAAATCGCAGCGGTTATGTTTCTGTCGCGGCGTCAATTCGTGCTTGGCTCCGTCGCCTTGCCGCTCGCGCCGTGGCGTCGGCTCTTGCCGACGGTCCATGGCCGCGAAGGCGCGTCCCCTGTGGCCTCGGCGTCTGACCAGCGACCTTCAGGCACGGAGGCTTTCTGCTGCCTGCTCCTCGATGGCGGCGGCCACACGGTGCTCGACGAATCGCTTCGGGGATATCGTTCCGCGCTCGCGGCGCTTGGCGCTCGGGTAGCGCAAACCTCTGTCTCTGAGGTCTTCGGCTCTTGGGTTGCTTCGACCGCCGCCGGTTGGGATGCGGGCGCGGCAGCCCGCCACGCTCCCGGTTCAACCCTCATCGTCGCGCCCGCCGCGCTGCTTCGGCCGCGCTCGGCGGAATGGCTGCGGCAACAAGCTTGTTCCGGCGCGACGGTGGTTTTTGAATCGGCGGCGGCTTTCGCGGGGCCGGAGGAATTTCGCGCCCAGTCCCGTCTGATTCGTTCCGCCCTCGGCGTCACGATCGAAGCCGGTTGCGACTGGTGGCATCCGTCGCCGGCCTCCCGCGAGATGCCGTATGTCCGCTACCGCTGGCCGGTTGGGGCCACCGTCCGCGACTTCACCCGCGCCGTGACGGTCGCCGACGCGGAAACGATCGCTTGCGTCCGCGGCCAGCCGGTGGCCCTGCGGAAGCGCGTCGGCCGCGGCACGCTCGTCTTTCTCGGCTCGCCCCTCGGCCCTCACTTGCTCTCCCGAGACCCTGATGCCACCCGCTGGTTCGCGAGCTTGCTAATCACCATCAACAGTCGGGGGATCGCCGGTGGCCGCGGTAGGCTTTGAGTAGCGCCGCGCGCTGAGCAGCGGGTGAAGCCAGAAGGGCGGAGGTTCCAGATGCCGGTGGCGCATGACGCTTGCCTCGGCGTATCTGTGCGTCGCGCGAAATTATCCTTCGTGGTAAAGTAAGAGCTGTTTTGGGGATCGGCGCGTAGCAGTTGACCAAAGTCACCTCGAGGGAAAGGCGTTGAGCGTTCGGATTTGCGTTCTTGGAAGCGGCAGCCGAGGCAACTGCACGCTGATTGCAACGGAGCGAACGCGACTGCTAGTGGACGCGGGCTTCAGCCGACGCGAGACCGAGGCTCGCTTGAGCGCGCGCGGCGAACCAGCGGATGGATTCGACGGCTTCATCATCTCGCACGAGCACACCGACCACATCAGCGGGCTAAGAAGCCTTGCGCGCCATTCCAAGGCCCCAATTTACATCACGCGGGCCACGCACGAGGCGGTCGCTTGGGACCCGCGCCTCACTCGCTGGGAGTTCTTCACGGCCGGAACGCCCTTCAGCGTGGGAGAGATTGACGTGACTCCGTTCTCCGTGCCGCACGATGCCGCCGATCCGGTCGCCTTCACGTTCCACGTGCAGGGCGTCAAAATCGGCTTGGTCACGGATCTCGGCTATATTCCCGAGCTGGTCAAACAACGTCTGCGGGGCTGCCATTGCCTTATCTTTGAATCCAATCACGATTTGGAAATGCTCAAGTCCGGCCCTTATCCCTGGCACGTCAAGCAGCGCGTCATGAGCCGACAGGGACACCTTTCGAATCACGCCACGGGCGAATTTTTAAGCGGAGATTACGACGGCCACGCTGCCGTGTTGGTTCTTGCGCACCTGAGCGAGCAAAATAACCACCCTGAAATTGCCCGCCTGTGCGCGACCAAGGCTCTGCACAAGCGTGCCAGTTCGGCGCAGTTGCATTTGGCGAACCAGAGTTCGCCGACCATCGTCTTTCGGTTTTAATTGACATCCAAGATGGCGCCGAGTAAGGCGCCGTAAATCATCGCGGGCCTTCAAACGGTTTGCGCGGCGAGGTCGAGCGCCAAGCCCGCCGCTCCATAAAGCGGTGAATAATCACCCAGTTCGGCGAGCACGGTTTCGGTCGAAGCCTGAAGGGTTGGCGAGCTCATGTCCTCCATCGCCTGACGAACCGGCTCGAGCAAAGCGAGCCCGGCCTTGGCCACACCGCCCCCCAGCACGATGCGGTCAGGGTCCATCAGCCGAACGACCATCATCACGCCGCGCGCCAGCCAGCGGGCCGCTTCCCGTACAATAAACGCCGCTCCGGTTTCCCCTTCCGATGCCGCCTGAAAGACATGCGCTGCCGTCACGCTCTGAGGGTCGCCGTGGCTTAGTTCCAGAACTCGCGCCATGGCTTCCGGCTTCCGTTGGGCCAAACCGCGAGCTCGCAGCGCAATCGCGGTGGCGGAACAAAACGTCTCCAAACAACCACGGCCACCGCAGGAACAGACCACGCCAGAATCCGAGACGGGGATATGCCCCAGCTCACCCGCCAAACCATCGCGGCCGTGGAAGGGCTTGCCGTCAAGAATCCATCCTCCGCCAATGCCCGTGCTGATGGTGATGTAGAAAATGGAGCGACTTCCCCGCCCCGCGCCAAAACGAAACTCACCCCACGCGCCGGCGTTGGCGTCATTGTCCACGCGCGTGGCGAGGCCGAGCGTCTGCTCCGCCCAACGGGCCATTTCAAAATCTTTCCAGCCCGGCGTATGCAGCGAAGTGA
>JAKASC010000166.1 GCA_021828245.1 Acidobacteriota bacterium | reverse complement strand
GCGATAAGGTCGCAATCAGTGCGTTGACGGTCGCCGTCTGCTGCGCATACGCCGCAAGCTGAGGAATAAGCGTGGGATAGCGGCTCACCATCCGATTAAACTTCTTCAGGCTTAAGCCTTGGGGTCCCAGAATCAAACCGACGACGGAGGCTTGAACGGGAATCGTCCACTCGGTAGCGGTGTGAGCCGGCTTGGCGGCCAGGACTTCGATGCCCTTGCTTCCCGCGGTGTGGGTGGAGACAACCACCAACGCAATCTTGGCCTTGCGGCCGATGGCGGGAGGAAGTTGCCCGGGGTAGTATTGCAGCTTGTCGCCTGCCCGCACCATGTTGACCGAGGGCAAGGGAAGGGCGGAGCGGTGCTTCTGCGCCCGCACCATCAGCTTGAAGGTCATTACGGGGAGCGTGCCGCCAACGCAAACCGGAGGAGCCGGAGGCGTTGTCTCAATAGCAAAGGCAAAGGCCGGAAGACCGCCTCCAAGCATGACGGCCGCCGTCAGCAGCCATGAGGTCCATCGGCAGATATGAATTTTCCTTCTCACACTTATTTAGATTAGCGCCAAGGCACTCGGGTTATCAAGTTCCGTCAGAGGTGGGGCACAAGTTCTCATGGCGCCCGGCGCTGGCCATGCATCGGACCCCAGTCCGCCGAGCCAACATCTTTCACTGGCCTCTTTTCAGCAGCACCGGCCAGTTGATGATTACGGTGATGGGCGAAGGCTTGGCGGCGGACTTGACGGCCGGGGTGACCATCAGGAATCGCCGCCCGCCCGGGCTCACCACGTACCGATTCCTGAAGTCGTTTGAGTTCGCTTCAAGTTGCGTCGTGAAGAGCAGTTTGGGCGCGCCGACATGGAACGTGGCTGAGCTTGTGTCCACGTCCACGGCCATCATTTTGTTTCCATCGAGGTAAAACAGTTCTTTGCCGTCGGCCTGCCAAGCCGGGTCTGTTCCGCCTTTCACCGAAATCTGCCATTTGCCCGAAGGCTGCGGGAACGTGCGCACGTAAACTTCCTGCCTCCCCGTTTCATCGGACCGGTAGGCGACATAACGTCCATTGGGCGAGAAGGCAGCCTGCTTGGCATCGTAGGCTCCTTGAACGATGGGAAACGGTTTTTTGACGCCGAATAGCGGCAAAGCCCAAAGTGCCGAGGGAGTGATGGAAAGGTCATAAATCACATAACGTCCGTCGCTCGACCAGCTATCCACTCCCTTTGCCTGACCCTTTGATTGGAACACCGGCCGCGCGCCACCGAGGCCGTTCGATGCCTTTTCAAAGATATCTCGTTGACCGTCGCGCGTTGAAGTGAACAGGATGTGCCGCCCATCGGCGGACCATGTGGGATTGGTATTGTCGGCCGGATTGAAGGTCAGGCGGGACTCGGTGCCGCGCCGAAGGTCAAAAACCCAAATGCCTCGCTTCCCCGGGCTACCGACCGAGACCGCAAGGTGTCTCCCGTCAGGCGACAACGCCGGGTTCGTGTAAAAGCCTGGCGCCCCGACAATCCCGAGTTTCTTCCCGCTACGGTCAAACCACGTGAGCCGGGTTTGCGGCTGGCGCGCCGCGCTATAGGCCAGCGTTTCGGTTTCGGAGACCGAAAAAGCCGTTACCTTTCGAGCAATCAGTGCGGCCCGGCCGCGGAGCGCTTCCCGCTTGAGGCTAAAGGGTTGGGCCATCAAATCTGTTCCTCGCAGGAAAAGCAAGTAGCCTGGCGGAGCGTAGAGCGACCTGGAGGTCGCCATGAGCAGCGACCGCGTCACCCGTGGGTCGAGTGAAGCGACGTTCACCGGATGAATCCCGTTGGGCGCTGCTCCCGCCGTGTAATAGAGGAAGCGGCGGCCGTCTGGGAAGAACTGTGAAACCATATTCTGCATCACCCCCTCCGGCCGACCGAGCGTCGCCAGGAGGGTGGGGGTCCCGCCCGCCGCGGAAACCCGAAACAATCCTCCGTCGAGGCTTTGCGAGAAAACGATGATCCCTTCACGGTTCCAACTTCCCGACCTGTAATCAGGAAGGGCCGACGCCGCGCAGATTCGCTCGACTGAGCTGCCGCTTGCCTCAATCTTGTATAAGCTTTGGTGAGCATAAAAGGCAACGTAGCGGCCATCCGGCGACCAAAAGGGCGAGGAAGCATCCTCAGTTCCGGGAAGCGGCTTGGCAACAGGGTCGCTCAGCGCGCGAATCCAAAGCTGACGCGCACCGTGTAGCGGACTCACGCCGACAAAAGCCACCCGTCGGCCGTGGGGCGAAAGAGCAAACGCACCAAAGCGAGTGGTTTCCGGCGGCTGGATTTGGAACTCAATGAGGGTTGGCTCGGGTGGCGCCCGGCGCGCGCGAATGAGGAGGAATGCCACAACCGCCACAAGCGCCAAGGTGACTGCGGCAAGGACCCATGACAAGTGATGATGCGCCCGGATGCTGGTGTTGCCCTCGGGACTTGCCCCTTCCGCCGTCCGCTGGCGCGGTGCGCCGGCCAGATCGTCTTCGGCGGATGCTAGCGGCGACGGGTCCGCGGGCTCGCCGGAGGGTCGGGCTTGCTGCAGTAGGTCTTTCTGATGGTCACCTGATTCACCAGAAGGCGTCGCACCGGAGCCCACGAAGCTCACCGGAGGGAGGAACCGATAGCCTCGCCGAGGGAGGGTCTGGATATAGCGGGGTGAATTTGCATCATCGCCGAGGGCATCTCGAATGCGCTTGATGGCAAAATTCAGGCCCTTATCAAAATCTACAAAGGTGTCGTTGCCCCAAACCTGGAGCCGGATCTCCTCGCGGGTGACGAGCTCGCCCGGCCGCATGGCCAACAGCGCCAAAATCCGAAAGGGTTGCGGCGACAGATTGACCAGCCGCCCGTCTTTGCGCAGCTCACCCGACGTCACATCCAGCTCAAAAACCCCGAACCGGAGGCATTGTGCGCCCGGCGGCTCATTGGCCAAAAGTCCCCCCTAAAATCAAATCCACCCGTTGATTTCATCTTGGCGTAGCCAAGACGCGGAGTCAAGGGAATTACCGTGCGAGGTTTCGAGCCTGGCGGAAAGGGAACCTGAGCGTCGCCCGCCGCTCATCTGTCGAGATTTCTTATGGCAGCTCAATGAGTTATGCGCTTTCCTGATGCTCTCCGATAACTTGCGGGTTGACGGATTGACTGACCCACAGATAGCGCCGAAGCTATGCCCCACGCGAGCGGCCTACTGAGGGCCTCGAGCAGGGTGGGACATTCAACTACGAAAAGGAGAACGTATGAAACCATATCGGATCTTTGCAACTTTTCTCTTGGTGGGCATGGCGGGGATGTGCTTGGCAATAGCCCCAGCCAAAGCCCAGACTACCATCGCCAAAGGCCAATTTACACTGCTGAGCGAAACACATTGGGGCAAGCACAATCTGCCCAAGGGTACTTACAGCTTCAGCTTAGCGCGGGCAACGGAAAATGCAGCTTACATGACCATCAACAATGTGCGTGAGCTGTCACGTAGCATGACCGTCTCCGCCGTCGAAGAGGTTCCCGAAAGCTCGTTGCGGCACGCGGGGAGCACATTGGTGATTTCGCGCTACGGGAACACGAGCGTGGTTCGCGCGCTTTACCTTGCCGGCTCGAGCTCGGAATACGCATTTCAAATCCCGAAAGGCGTAGAATCGGCGACAGCTAAGAACGGGAAATCCGCACCGGTTTCTCTCCGCATTCCAATTACCGGTTCGCGGCGGTAAGCGAAGCCTGGCCGGTTGGGAAGGCATGAGCGGGCGCGCAATGGCGTCAGCTGTTTCTCTAAGGTTTATATAGGAGGGCGATGGCTGAGGCGCGGATGGCTTCTCCGCGCCCCACGCTCCCGATGCCTTCGCTGGTTTTGGCCTTGACGCTGACTTGGGAGAGGTTGATGCCTAAAGCGGCGGCCAAATTTCTTCTCATGCGTGGGATGTAAGGGGCCAGTTTGGGGCGTTCGATTTCAACCGTGGCGTCAAGGTTGAGCACCGCGTAACCGTCTTGCGCTAAAAGGGCACGAACGTGGCGCAGGAACCTCAGACTGGACGCATTTTTCCACTGCGGCGCGTGGTCGGGAAAATGCCCGCCAATATCCCCCAACGCCGCGGCGCCGAGCAAAGCGTCGCAAGCGGCATGGATGAGCGCGTCGCCGTCCGAGTGGCCGAGCGGCCCTCGGGCAAAAGGAATCCGCGCGCCGCCAAGAATCAGCTTGCGACCGCTGACCAGGCGATGCAAGTCGTTGCCAAAGCCAATGCGCAACGGGAAGGCGGGGCTGAGCTTCGAGGCCATCGGAACCCGTGAATCAACCTGCGCGGCCGCCGAATTGCTCCGCGCGCCGAAGGTCTTGTTGCCCGGCTTGCGAAGTTCTTGTTCTTTTCGATGTGTCAAAACACAGGCTCCTGAAGACATCAGGAAGGCGTCACGGCGCGCTCGCCTTGTTCGCGCTCCTGGGCCATGTACAGTCGCGCCAGGGGCAGGTCGGCGGGTTTGGTAATCTTGATGTTTCGTTCCGATCCCATGAGCACCGCCACTTCATGGCCCAGCCGCTCCACCAAGCTCGACTCATCCGAGGCAACAAAACCGTCTTGGGCGGCGCGGGCCACCGCTTCCTTCAGCAGCGCGTAACGAAAGGCTTGCGGCGTTTGTGCCAACACAATGCGCTCGCGCGGAATGGTTCCAACAACAATCTGGCGCTCCACCTGCTTCACCGTGTCCACGCTCGGAATACCCAGGATGGCGGCTCCGGTCTCGCGGGCCGCCGCCAAGACCTGGCGAATCTGCTCGAGCGTCACAAAGGGCCGGACGGCATCGTGAACGACCACCCATTCGGCCGTCGCCGGCGCTTGAGCCAAAGCGAGGGCGACGGTTTCCTGCCGCGACGCTCCGCCGGGCACTAAAGAGACAGGCTTCGCCAAACGCTCGCGCTCCAGCTCTTGACGGGCGCGCTCGAGGTCGGCGGGCCGAAGGCCGAGCAATATTTCATCCACCACCTCGGAGGCGGCAAACTTGCGCAAGGTGTGGAGGATGATGGGAACGCCCTCCAGGGCTAAGAATTGCTTGGGGGTTTCGAGGCCCATACGGACCCCCGCCCCGGCCGCAGGAATGATGGCGATCGTCTTCATGGCGAGACCATCCGGATAAACCACGGCGACCGAGCCCAAACCCATCACGACGAGACGGGGTTTGCGGGCTGCGGCGCTTCGGAGCGCTCCGAGCGCGGGCGGTCCTCATATTTGCCGAAGATCATTTTGCCGGCGGCAGTTTGGAGCACGCTGGTCACCGAAATATCAACTGTCTTCGAGATCATTTTGCGGGCGTTGTCCACCACGACCATGGTTCCGTCGTCCAGATAGGCCACGCCTTGGTTGTATTCTTTGCCCTCTTTGAGGATGAAGACCCGCATCACCTCACCCGGCAAAACAACCGGTTTAAGGGAATTGGCCAAATCGTTGATGTTGAGCACCGGCACGCGCTGAAGCTGAGCCACCTTGTTAAGATTGAAATCATTGGTGACAATCTTGCCTTCATAGCGTTTGGC
>JAKASC010000165.1 GCA_021828245.1 Acidobacteriota bacterium | reverse complement strand
CGGTTCGTGACTTGAGGTTTATCCGTGAAGCGCAAAATCTCGGATTTTCGCTGTCGGAAATCCGAGACCTGTTGGTCTTGCGTCGCACGAATTCGCCCGGATGCTCTCACGTGCGCGACCTGCTGGCGCAAAAGCTCCGAGCGGTGCGAGCCAAGCTCTCCGAGCTTGAACGGTTGGAACAGGAACTCCAATCGGCGCTTCGCAAGTGCAACCGGGATCTTCGGCGAAACCCCGGCCGTGCCGAAAGGTCTTGCCCGGTGCTGGAAGAGTTGGGTCGAAGAAATGGAAATGAGGAGGATTAAATGAAAATCGAACTATTGTATTTTTCGGACTGCCCAAACTACCAGGGCGCCCTCAAGCAAATCGAGGAAGTCACTCGTACCGCCAACATCGCGGCTGAGGTCGAGTTGCGGGACATACGAACGGAGGAAGACGCCCTGCGGTTGCGGTTCCTCGGCTCGCCCACGATTCGGGTAAATGGAGTGGATATTGATCCCGCAGCGCGTTCGAGCACCGATTACGGGTTGAAGTGCCGGGTGTATCGGCAGGGAAACCGACTGGCGGGCGTACCGCCGCGCGAACTGGTGGAGCAAGCGATCCAAGAAGCTCGCAATGGCCATGACGTTCGTGCCGCAGACCGCTAGCCGATGTCCGCGCTGTTCCCGGGGCGACTTCGGAGGAGCGGCGCGCGGTTGAGGTTCGCGCATAAGGCGTGAATCACCCATGGACAATGAGGAGGAAACGATGCAATCGAAAAACTTAGGTCTAATCTCGGCGCTGCTAGGGTCGGTCTGCTGTGTGGGGCCGGCACTGCTGGCGGTTTTCGGTCTGTTTGGCTTTGCCGGAGGCTTTTTCTCTCGCTACCACTGGTGGTTTATTGGCCTCGGCGTGGTTGGCGTAACGGCCGCTTGGTGGCAATACGCGCGGGAGAAACGCAAGCTGCATGCTCTCGCGGCACGAATGCGCCATGAGGGAACGACGCAGGCTATTCTGGCCTTCGCCACAGCCGTAATCGTTGTCGTCCTGGGTTTCAGCGTTTATCCGCTGGTGGCGCGGCAGGCGAGCGCGGCGGCGACTCCGGTGGCCACCACTGCGTCGCTAAAGACCATCACGCTGCCGGTTTCAGGGATGGACTGCGCCATGTGCGCGTTGCCAATCAAGGCGCGCCTGCACGAGCTTGCGGGAGTCCATCAGGTCAATGTGGACGTCACTCACGGGCAGGTCAGCGTGAACTACGATCCTCATCAGGTGAAACCGGAGCAACTGGTGGCGGCCATCAATTCTACCGGCTACAAGGCCAGCCTGCCGAAGCCGTAATCACGCGAGAGATCGCCGACGCTGCCACGCCGGAGGAGGAGGGGTGAAATGTCATTATTCAGCGGCTCGAAACGCGATTTGGATCTGATGGTGATTGGCGGAGGGTCGGCGGCCTTCGCGGCGGCCATTCGCGCGGCGGAGTCCGGCGCGAAGGTAGGCGTGGCCGAGAGCGGCGTCATCGGCGGCACGTGTTTGAACCGAGGCTGCCTGCCCACCAAAAATCTCCTCTACGCGGCGGAACGCTATCATCTATACACTCGCAATTCGTTTCCCGGACTGCCGCATGGCTCGGACGGAATCAACTTTCGCGAAGTCATCGCCCAAAAGGACGCCTTGGTCACGGAGATGCGCAAGGAGAAATACCTGGATGTGCTTCAGGCTTTTCCTGCGATCCAATACTTCCCACATCGCGCCCAGTTCGTGGACGATCACTGCGTCGAGGTTGACGGCAAGCAGGTGAGCGCCGAGCACTTCATCATTGCTACGGGCGCTTCACCGGTGGCGCCTCCGATTTCTGGCCTCAAGGAGAGCGGCTACATCACCTACAAGGAATCGCTCGACCTAAACAAGCTGCCCGCTCGGATGGTCATCATTGGCGGCGGGGCCATCGGGCTTGAAATTGGGCAGATATACGCGCGATTCGGAACCAAGGTGACGATTCTCGAAGCCTTGCCTCGCATCGCGCCAATGGAAGAGCCGGAAATCTCCGAAGCGTTGAAGAAGTACCTTTCGGAGGAAGGCATTGAGATCCATACCGGCGCTTCGGTTCGCAAGGTTGAGAATCACTCGACGGCCAAGAAAGTCCTGGCGGAGATTGACGGCAAGCCGGAGGAGTTTTCCTGTGACGAGCTTTTGGTGGCGACGGGATTGCGGCCGAACACTGACGATTTGGGTCTGGAAAAGATCGGGGTGAGGCTCAGTGGGCACGGGACAATTGTGGTGGACGAAGAACTGCGCACCAACGTAGGGCACGTTTGGGCAGCGGGGGATGTGACAGGTCAGATGATGCTGGTCACGGTGGCGGCTTATGAAGGCGGCTTGGCGGCGGAAAACGCGCTATTGAAGGCGCATCACAAGATGGCGTTTGACGCCGTGCCGCACGCCATCTTCACGGATCCCGGGGTAGCCGGCGTGGGCATGAAGGAGAGCGTGGCCCGGGCGAGTGGCAGGAAAGTACTGACCACCGTCGTCCCCTTTGAGCACGTGCCGAAAGCCGGCGCCATTCGCGACACGCGCGGGCTCATCAAGATGGTCGTGGATGCGAAAGATTACACCATTCTGGGCGTTCATATCCTTGGGCCGGAAGCTCCCGACTTGATCCATTTGGGAGTCCTAGCGATTCAGAGCAAGATGACCGTGGGTGACGTGATTCGGACGGTCTTCGTTTATCCCACAATGGCAGAAGCCTTCAAGATTGCCGCCATCTCTTTTCAAAAAGATGTAACCAAGTTGAGCTGCTGCGCGGCGTGAAGTTCATATGCGCCGCACGAACGCTCACCATCGAACAGACAGAAGCCACGCGTGAAATCAGAATCCCATGAGAAGGAGATAGTGATGAGGATGAGCAAAAGAATGACCACCGCCGTGCTGATGCTTGCCGCCGCGCTGATTTTACCCTTCAGCTTTAGTGCCACCGTCAAGGGCCTCCCGGCGAAAGTGATGAAAATGAACAAGCGGATGGTTTACGTGTGCAGTTGCATGAAGACGAAATCGTGTCCCTGCATGACAGAAGCCAACATGGAGGGGCATTGCGCTTGCGGAATGAAGTCTCCGGAGATGAAGGCCGTGCCCAGGAACAGTGCGTGGGCGCGCGCCAACCGCAAAGCCCTCGGCGGCGGGTCAGCCAAAATGAAGATGTAATTGGGCGAAGTTCGCGCCGGGCGAATCTCGAAGGCATTGGATGGCTTTGCGGGCCATTTGACCGAGCGCGGCGCGGCGAAGCTGACCCAGAGTGAGCCAGCGAGCGTCGGCGGTGAGCGGCCCCGCGTCGGCTGCAGCGTCATGTTGAGATGCGCGGCGCGTGGGAGGACGCACCTCGGCCTTCGCCAGATACACCCGAGCCCTGATGGATCGATAAGTGATGTTGTGGCGAAACTCGGCGACGGGTTGAGACAAAGGAAGCCGGGCGTTGGTTACAGAGCCGATCTTCCGGCGAAGGGCGCGGAGAGCTTGCTGGGGCGAGGAGCCGAAAGCCGAAGGGAAGTTCCAGAGGTCCGGCGTTAAGCCTTCATCGAGTCCCTTCACCACGAGGACGCGACCGTCCTGCGGGATGACGGCAAGAGCCAAGTGGCGTCTCACGGCCGGGCGACGGGGCGCCGGCTCCGGGAATGCCTCAGTTTGGCCGAGCCGCCGAGCGCGGCACCAGCGCCGCAAAGGGCATTGCGGGCATCGGGGCTCACGCAAGCGGCAAAGCGTCTGACCGATTTCCATGACAGCTTGATTGAATTCGCCCGGGTGCCGCCGGGAGAGCAAAGCTTGGGCTTGCCGCTCGACGGTCCGGCGAAAATGCGCGCGGCGAATGTTTCCGCGAAGCGCCAGGAGGCGCGCCATCACGCGGGCCACGTTACCATCCAGGACGGCGTAAGGTTGATTATCAGCAATGCTCAGGATAGCTCGCGCCGTGTAGTCACCGACGCCGGGCAAGGCTCGAACCGACGCCCAATCCCTCGGAAACTGTCCACCGCACTCTGCCACGATGATTTGCGCCGCCTGGTGCAGATGACGAGCACGGCGGTAGTAGCCGAGACCTGACCAATACTCGAGAACCTGCTCAAGCGGAGCCTCCGCGAGCGCTTGAAGGCTGGGGAAAGCGCGGATAAACCGGCGGAAATAAGGAACGGCCGTCTCTACCTGAGTCTGTTGCAGCATGATTTCTGAAAGCCAAACGCGGTAAAAGTCATTTGACTCGCGCCAGGGGAGAGGACGGGCGTGTTTCCGAAACCAACGGAGCAGACTGCGCCGCATGGCCGTCACTTGTCGAGAAGGGAGAGCCTTCGCCTGGGGCGATGGGGGCTTCCGAGGCGGTCGTCCGTCGTGCGAGGCGATCATTCGATGCTGAAGCGCGCTTTCTCGACAGGGCTGATATGGCCATCGGAATCCCTAGCCTGCACGTCCAGCCGATAGCTGCCGGGCGGAAGCTCCTGGGTTTGCAGCCGGATGAGCGCGGGAATGATGGGATTGCCCGGCTCGGCGAAAACATTGACCGGGATGGTGTCGGATGAGTACGCCAGTTGGCGGCTCTTCCGGTTGTAAATGTTGTAGAGGACGCCAACTTCCGGCGGAAGGATGGTTTGTAAATCCGGGTCGTAAACTTCGACGTAAAATCCGACCTCTTCTTTCGGGCTAAAGCGGTTGCTAGCCGAGGGAGTGACTTCGATGCCGCGCGAGACCAGCGGCATGCGTTCGTTGATGAGCTCTTCGTCCAGGCTGGCTGTCAACTCGGAGATAGGACGGAACGTATGGCTGAGGGCGATGGCGCTGATGGCAAACTGTTTTCCGCTGTAAGGCCGAACGAGCAGAGACGATTCGCATTTGGCGAATTGCTTTCTGCCGGTGCTCAGCACGACCACCAATTTATAAGCTCCGGGCGCGATATCAAATGAATTTTGGTAATGGAATGGGCCTTTGAGGAGCTGTTTCTCTTGTTGCTTATCGAGGCTGCCCTCATCCGTGTCGCTGAAGCGCGCCGCCACCGCTCCGCCCGCGCGATAAGCCACGCCCAAAACGTTCACATCGTAGTGGAACCGGCCTTTTTCCTTGCGAAAATGAAGCGACTTGGCCGGAATCTGAAGCGAGACGTTCACGTGTGCCACGCCGGGCGCCGTGTAGAAATAAGGATCGGTCATGGCAGCGAAAATGGTTCCGGGCTTGGGGCTGGAAGCGAGGGCTTGGAGAAGTTGCCCCTCGGGTTTTCCCGCCAGCATGTCCGGACTTTTGGTGTCATAGTAGCCGTTGCGCGCTCGCACCGTGAGCCCTCGGCGGTCCACTTTGACGCGAATCCGGTGATAGCTCCCGTCGTGAATGCGGTTTGGCGGCACATAGCCGAGCACATAATAGTGATTGAGGTCCTTGGAAATTCTCATCAAGCCCGAAAGGAAATCGCTAGTGTTGGTAATTGCGAAGCCGCCAGTGCCTTCAGCCAGCGCATAGAGCACCTGCTGATTGGTGGCCATGGACTGAATCATCGGCGGAATAATGGGCGGCATTTGATTCATATTGTTGTTGTAGAAACCGGGGGAGTT
>JAKASC010000164.1 GCA_021828245.1 Acidobacteriota bacterium | reverse complement strand
GGCGTGGCCAGTTTCATCTCTGGCTGCGCGGACGAAAGCCATTTTCAAAATTACGAACTGGAGGGTGCAATGCAACCAAGGCGCTTGTGGCTGTGGGTTGTGGTCTTTTTGCTTTTCCCGGCTCTTAGTTATGCGCAATCCTACAAGGTCGTGAGTTCCGCAGGAGCGCCGAGCGGCAAGGTTCCGGCTGCGGTCGCTTCGGCGCTCAATCCGCAGGGCATGAAGTTTGAAGATAGTCAGGGGCATGTCGTGGCGGAAATCTGGCTGGCTAAAACCCTGCCCGCAGCCTCAAGTCCCTCCAGTTCGCCGGACATCCTCTATGGCAGTTTGGCGCCCGGCACTTTTGTCGGCGTTCTGGAGTTTCCAGCCCAAGGCTCGGACTACCGCGGGCAATCCATCAAGGCGGGGTACTATACGTTGCGCTATGAGTGGATCCCTGAAGACGGCAACCACATGGGCGTGAGTCAGTATCGTGATTTTCTGCTCTTATTGCCATCCGCTAAGGACACCAACCCAGGCCAGGTGATGCCCTTTAAGGAGACGGTCAAGCTCAGTCGCCTCACAACCGGTACCGGTCACCCGGGAGTTCTTATGATGGACCGCGCCAGGAACTCATTGAAGTCTTTGCCCGCCGCTTTTCAGGATGATTCGCAGAACTGGGCGATTCAGGCCGACGCCAGCATCGGCGGTAAAACGACGCCGCTGGCCTTCGTGCTCGTGGGGCAATACCAGGGAGGATAATCGGTGAATGTCCCAGGGTTGGCCGACGAGGATAATTTCTATGGACAAGGTGTTGCGCGCCCGGCGTAGGGGTGCGAACGACGTGCAGACAACCTTCAGCCGACGGTGGAGGGCGGCCAAAGCCGCGGCGGTTGCGGTTTGCCTTTGGGGAGTGAACCTGTCGCCCGCGCTGCGGGCGGCCAAGCCGGGCGCGGCCATGCAGCCCGCCGCCCAAGTGCTGCGCGGCAAGCTCGTGCAGATTCGAGGAGCAGAACCGGTGCTGCTGACGGCCGGCAAGCATGTGATGTTAGCAGGGATGAACCATTTTATTTTTCAAACCCTGCAAGACAAGCGCCTGGCCAATGACCTAGTGGAACTGCACGGCCATGAACTCCCAAACGGGTTCTTCCAAGTTGATCGTCTCTACACCCTTCATCATGGCCGGCGGTATTGGGTCCGTTATTACTGCGAGACGTGCAATATCGCCGCGCTAGGGCCCGGCCGCTGCGTTTGTTGCCAACATCCGACCGAACTTCAGGAGATCCCGGTCGGAGTGCCGGGCGGTCCTGATCCCCAAGGCGTCATTATCACCCATTGAGCAGCTTCGCCGCTCTGCGCGCGAGGGCGGGAACATTGACCGTCCAGCCCTGCGATGCCCCGGTATTGAACGAGCGTTCCCCTCCCGACACATTTGGGCTCGCGCCACGTTGTCGGATTGACCAAAGCTCCCTGTGGTCATAGAATCACCGACAATGACGCTCCCAGAAACGCTCCACTTGGTGTGGCAACAGGTGATGGTGGACTCACGGCCAGAGGTCGAGATTGAAGGTCGCCGCTACCGCGTTCAGAAGACCCGCGCTCAAGGTCTGCGGCTAGTTGAGTTCCTCTACGGCGACACGCGCCTCACGGCCATCGAGCAGAACACGAAGACGGCGTCTCGCTGGGCTGAGCTGGCGCGGTCGGGTCAACGGATTCTCCAGTTCAGTTGCCGTGGTCGGTATTTTGCCAACATTTCCGAAGGCAAATTGACGCGCTACGGTGCCTGGCAATCGCTCGGATTGCCGGAATAGTTTGGGCCCGCTGGTTTGATCGGCTCGGTCTCCGCTTTCGGGCCATTGACAGCTTTCGACGCCGAATGCTACAAAAGCTTGGGTGAGTTGTCGGCCTTGGTGGTGGTGAGCGTAGCTCAGCTGGTAGAGCGCCAGACTGTGGATCTGGACGTCGCGGGTTCGAATCCCGTCGCTCACCCCAATAGTTTTGGCGGAGAAAGCGTTCTCGTTGGGCTCGGACCGCAGCGAATTTCCGCCTGACGGCACGGGCCGGCGGCGGAAGGTTCCGGAGCGTATCCAAGCGCTTCTCGAAAAGTGGCGGGCACCTTTCAACCCGCAACACCAATCTCCACAAGCTCCAGCGACGGTCGCAGGACCATGATCCGCCTCGATGCCGAATTGGCCCCACAATCCTTAAAGCCCCGGCTCGAGCGGTTGTTCGAGCTCGCCGCAGGCAAGATCCGCAGCCTGGAAAAAAGCTGGGCCGCCGCCCCCGGCGCGCCCGTGGTGACGGTTAAGGGCCTTTACACGGCCCGTCGCTGGACGGATTGGACGCTGGGCTTCCAATTCGGCTCGGCGCTTTTGCAGTTTGACGCCACGGGCGAGTCCTGGTTCTTCGACTACGGGCGCGCCAACACCCTCCGTCACATGGCCGGCCACGTCTCGAACGTTGGCGGCCACGATCATGGGTTCAACAACATCAGCACGTATGGAAACCTGCTGCGCCTAGCGCGGGAAGGAAAGGCGCCGGTGGAGGAGGCCGAACAGCGGCACGTTATTTTGGCTCTCAAGGTGAGCGGCGCCGTGCAGGCCGCGCGCTGGACACGACTTGAGGACGGACGCGGCTTTATCCACTCCTTCCAAGGGCCGCACTCGCTTTTTGTGGACACGCTGCGGTCGCTGCGCTCGCTGGCGGCCGCGCACCGCCTGGGACACGTTCTGATGGGTGAGGCGGGCGAGAGGGTTTCCTTGCTGCAGCGGCTCCTTCACCACGCCTCGGTAACCGCAGAATTTGCGGTTTTTTACGGAGAAGGGCGCGACCGATTCGACGTGCGGGGGCGCGTGGCGCACGAATCCTTATTCAACCCACGGACAGGCAACTACTGCTGCCCTTCCACTCAGCAGGGCTATTCGCCCTTTACGACCTGGACGCGCGGGTTGGCGTGGGCCATGCTGGGCTTCGCGGAGGAACTGGAATTCCTCGCCACCTTGCCGCCCGGCGAACGGGAACCGTTGGGCGGACAGGCTGCGATGGAGCAAAGCTTGCTGCGCGCCGCCCAAGCCACCTGCGACTTTTATTTTGAGCAGACCCCGACGGACGGCATTCCCTACTGGGACACGGGCGCGCCCGGCCTCTTCCGCCTGGGCGACTATCAGTTAAAACCCAGCGATCCCTTTAATAGCTACGAGCCGGTTGATAGCTCCGCGGCGGCCATCGCGGCCCAGGGACTGTGGCGACTTGCACGCTATTTGACCCAAGCTTCCAAGCTGCCGGAGCATGCGCAGCGTTATCGCCAGGCCGCGCTCGTCATCACCCGAACGCTGTTGGACGAGCCTTATCTCTCAATCAACCCGGCGCACCAAGGGCTGATTCTTCATTCGCTCTATCATTATCCGAAGGGTTGGGACTACGTGCCGCCTGAGAGCAAGATTCCTCGGGGCGAATCCTCCATGTGGGGCGACTACCATGCCCTCGAACTCGCCCTCCTCCTGCTGCGCGAGATCCGCGGCGAACCCTATTTGACCTTTTTTAACTTCTAGGTCGAATGACCCGCGGCCGTCCCGCAGCCCCATGCGCTCTGTTCAGTGGTCAGTTGGGCAGTGACCAGATCTGGTTCGGCAAGTTATGCCCGCAAGGTTGCAGGGCAAGCTTTTGAGACCCGCTTTCACCCCCGGCGGTGCCAAGGCAGCGGTGATCGGCCGCGCTGATGAGGTTGCCCAACAGCGTATAACGCCAGTGCTGGGCACGTTCGGCACGGCAGGCTTGCATCACCGGTTTGCCATAGGCAACGGCCAGGCAGCGGCCGCCGGAGGACCGCAGCGCGCCCTGCGGCGTAACCGTCCAACTCTCTTCCGCGGCGCCCGAGCAGGCTTCAACGCTTCCCGGAACCAGGCAGCGGGCGTAGCCGTAGAGGCTGTGCTGGCGGCGCCTCACGTTGTCGGTCAGAGTGAGGGTGCCGGTGCGCGTTGGCCGGCCGCAAGCGGCGGAAGCGCGAATTCGCCAGATGACGGTGTCGTGAGAGGGAACCTCGGCTTCCAGGGCGCCCACATCGGACTGCCGCTTTCCGTTCCAAAGGTTCTGCGCGTCCAGGCGGCAGGCGGACGTTGCGGCAAAACCCAACTGGGCCGGGCGCAGCTCGACCTTGAGGGCGGCGGCGCTACGGTTCAGGACGGCGACGGCATCGTCGCCATTCGCGAGCGGTTTGAAAAGAACGTCCATCTCCCCCGTGCGCCGCACCAGCGTGGCCATCCGGCCCAGAGGGTCCTGGTCAACGGCAATCACCGCCCGGTTGCCGAGAATGGCGATGGCCTCCGGGCTGAGTTTCGCGACGTCGGAGCTAAGAATGAGCGGCGCTGACATCATGGACCACAGGGCCATTTGACTGCGGCTTTCGGCCAGGCTCAGCCCGCGGTCGCCCGCGATGATGAAATCCGCGTCGTTCCAGTTGCCGGGCTTTTGGAAGCGGCCCAGCGGAAGATTGTAAGCGTAATTCCACAGCACACTGTGGAAGCGCGAAGCGTCGGGGTGGTCGGCATGGTAGGTGGCGATGTCGGTGCCTTCGCGCCACAATTGCCCGTAATGGCGGACCCAGCGTAGCACGTCGTACCATTCCGGCGTCCCCTGGAAGTAGGCGGGAGCCGATTCCGAGAAAACGATGGGACGCCCCACGGCCTTGAGCGCTGCATGTTCGGCGGCGTAAGCTTTGCGGTAAGCTTCTTCCTTGGTCTCGCCGGGCGGCACATAGACGTTGCAGGCGTCCAGCTTCAGATAATCCACGCCCCAGGAAGCGAAAAGCCTGGCATCCTGCAGGAAGTGATACTTGCCGCCGCCTTGCGGCTGCCCGCTGCCCGCCCAGCCGCCGCAGGTGGCGTAACCGGAATCCTCATAGATGCCGAACTTCAGCCCCAGCTTGTGGATGGCTTCGGCCACCGGCTTCATTCCCTTCGGAAACCGTTTCGGGTTGGGCTGCAAGTTGCCGCGCGCGTCGCGATCTTTCTGCATCCAGCAATCGTCAATGGTGACCGTATCGTAACCGCGCGCTGCCAGACCGGTCGAGACGAGCGCCCGGGCATTATCGAGGATGGTGTTCGCGGTGTAGCGGCACTGGTAATGCGCCCAGTCGTTCCAGCCCATGGGCGGCGTGGCGGCCAGCGGTTTGCCCCCCGGCGCGCCCAGCGCCGCAACCGCCGCAGCCCCAACCCAAGTCCGCAACAACAGGACAGCTATCCCGCGGCCCCCGCCCATCACGTGAGAATGATTTGTCTCGAGACTTCTTTTGAGCGCCACGAAGGGTCTCCTCCGCAAAAGTAAAAGAAAACAGTTCAACCGGCTCGCACGCCGTTGTCAACCTGTTTTCGAGATGGCCTCCCAAGCGGCCGCCTCCGGCGTTCCAAGGATTGCATTGTTCTCCTGGCGACTTTCGGCGTCGGTAATCCCTGAGAAACGGATGCACGGGAGAAAAGACCAAACCCAACCCCGGAACTCACACGATGATGGGTACAGAAAAAGGGGGCAGGTCACAACCGCTCCCGCGCCTCATGATGACTTAACCTGGTATGACAAATGATTGGAATGGTCTGAGAGCAATCAGATATCACTTTCGTTCTCGGAAAACTGCTCCAATTCGAGCATTTCCAGGCTGCGTCCTGAAG
>JAKASC010000163.1 GCA_021828245.1 Acidobacteriota bacterium | reverse complement strand
AATAAGCAAATAGTTGGTGTAGCTCTTGCCCTTGTGGGTCTTGGTGGTCTTGCGGATGTACATCGGACACTACACAAACAATTCCACCCAAACTTGTCAATTAAAACATTGAATATATTCGTCACTATTTTGGCATTTCGGCGAGCCGCTGCTGGAAATAAACGGCTTGCCAACCCCAAAAGCCAAAAATTTGCTTTAGACCGTGGAAGTCAGGCTAGCTCCGGCCCCACTCCTCCGTGAAAAATGGCCGACGCGCTCTACCGGAATTTTGAAAAATTCGTCGAAATCGCAATTCGTGGGAAGAAGTTTCGGGTTCCGGAGAACAACACTTGCCTGCGAGCTTTTCAATTTCTCAGCCCTGAAACCATTCCTTACGGCCGCTTCTGCTGGAACCAGGAATGCCAGCTTTGCCGCGTCACTTATAAATTTGAGGGCCAGCCGGACGCTGACGCGCGCCCCGTGCTCGCGTGCAAAATCCTCGTCGCCGAAGGGATGCAGATTATGGATTTGTCCGATGAGCTGAAGTGGACGCTCGCTGGCGTGCTCCGCGGCGGCCCCGACCCCGCCACTGAGCCTTCGCCCGGCGAGCTCGAGGAATTTTAGCCGCCAGCCATAAACCGCTCCTGCCCAACGCCGTCCGTAGCTCGGTCGGATGTTTTTGCGGTCCGCGTCCCTTTGGTGAGCGTCGAGTGCAAACCGCGGATCCCGCAGCGCGGGAGGGTCTTCGCCGTCCGCGTTACTCATCCACGTTCACCGAATCAATGACTCCAAGAACGGCCATGTCAATCGGCGATTGCGGCCGCTCGACGGCGGTCATGGCGCTCCAGCCCTCGGTTACAACCAGCACGCGATCGCCGACGCCCGCGTCCACAGCGTCGAGCGCCAAGAGCGCCTCGCCCCGCTCTGTGCCGTCCAGGTTGAGCGGCTGAACCATGAGGATCTTCCGCCCTTCATGGCTCGGCGCCTTTTGCGTCGCAACAATATCGCCAATGACTCGGCCAATGAGCATGTTTTCAACTGGAAGTCACGAATCACAAATGAAAACCCAGAACGAAAAACAGCGAGTCGCCGACCTGGGGTGCTCGTCAGACCTCATCCGTCAGAATTCATAATTTGGCCGCCTTTGTGCGGTCCGCCATTGCCACGATGGGCGTCTCTCGCCGCGCTTCCCCTGCGGTGGCGTAGGCGGAGGCGCCGCTTTCACTCTCCGATAGCAAACTGCATTTCACGCGTGTTGTTGACGACTTTGGAAGCGTCCAAAATCTCAAATCGCACGATCCCGCCGTCGAACCCGAAGTCTGCAATGATGCCGGGGCGGACTTCGTCGCTTTCCTTGATGCGCTCGTCGCGAAGGGTGATCGTCATTGTATCGGTTTGCCGATCGTAGGTTACTTTCATTGCGCGCCCCCCTTCGTATATTTATCTATTTTCGAGGCAGTGTAAATCGTGGTGACAACCCGCTGCTGGTCCGTTTCCTCAACGAGAGCGCGAATCAGCATGCTCTGCTGCAATCTGGCATCGAAATAGCGCCGCGTCAAAAATCTTCGTGATGGCCCAGCCTGAGCGACGAATTCCGGTTTTGTAGGGCGCGCTCGGCGTCGCGCGAGGAATCTCGCGGTCGGCAAGCTTTCCAAGTGCGTGCGACGACCAACGGAACGGCTTCATTGGCTCACAGGGCCTTTGCCGCGACACAGCCAAGTATCGGCGCCTTTTGTGTCGCGACGATACGACCCATGAGGCGCGCGATTTGCACTTGGCCAGCCTCATCGACCTGGGTTAGGAAATAGCCCGGAGACTTCTTTGAGCAAAGCCCGTTTGAATTCGCCGGTGAGGTTGTTGTGTTTTACGAAGTCCGGCTCAGTGCGGCATCCGCGCGGCCTCGCGACTCTAATAAGGATAGTCTCCAACTCTTTCAAGTATTTGAGCTTGCTGGGGAGAATAAAGTAAAGGTCAAACCGATTCCACTCCCCCTTGTGGTGGTCTTTCATGTGTTGGGCCAGCCTGGCTCTCAAGCTGCTGGCGAGGCCGACGTAATAGACGTCTCGATCCTTCCGGAGCACATAGATTCCGCTCTTGCCAGGGCCGACGACTTCGCGGAAGGTCTGTATATGCTTCTCAATTATGGTGACGGAAAGATCCTTAACGTGCGCCTGAATCAACGGTTCCTTCTTTCTCCAAGTCCTCTGCATCTATTCCCTCCCAATATGGACGCGGTCCACAATCGCCACGATGCTGGTTTCCGTCGGCACCTCCTGGGGCAGCCAAGGGAAGCCGGCTTCGCGGCCGCGGCAGCAATAGACGGTTTCGCCGGCGCCCGCGCCGACGCTATCGAGCGCCAGCAGCTTTTCGCCTCGCGGCTCCCCGCTTTGGTTGACGGGCTGGACGATCAAGATTTTCTTTCCCGCAAACGCGGGGTCCTTAATCGTCGCCACGACGTTGCCGACCACTTTGGCCAGGAACATACGAACTATCTCTCCGCTACCTCAGTTCGCCGTCTCGGCAACTGCCGTCGCCTCGCTCGGAGCCTGCGCTGATGGAGCAAGGAAGTAGCGCAAACTTCGACGTCAACCGCCCCGCCCTGATATGTCCGCCTGATGGTTTGTTGCTCGGGCGCCGCTGCGACTTCGCCCCACGACGGTGGAAACTCAGCCCCTCGGCGAGTCGAGTTTCACTGTGTCCACGATGCCAACAATGGCTGTATCCACGGGCGTATCTTTGCAGCCGCTGGCCATGCGGGCCGAGCTCCCTTGCACGATGATCACGGTTTCTCGATAGCCCGCGTCCACTGTATCTACGGCTACCAGGTAGGAAGCTCGAGCCGCCTTCGCCTCGCGTTTTCCGTTTTCCACTTCCTCCGGCGTGAGGGGAGCGACGATCAACAATTTTTTCCCTTCCAGCCGCGCGTCCTTTCGCGTGGCGACCACGGTTCCGATGACTCGGGCTAATTGCATAGATTCACCGGGCTTCGCACGGGGCGGCTCAGCATCGGCGGGCCACCGACGCTGCGTTGTTTGAACTCGGCGACAGGCCCCTGTTCCCACCGGCTGCCGAGAACCGCCGGCCCCAGAGCGACCTCAAACCCCTGACTTCTACTCAGCCGCCGAATCGGCTTTGCCAATAGGCAGCGTGCCCTCCAGGCTCGGATGAGGCCGCGGAATGACGTGCACTGCCACCAGCTCACCCACTCGCCGTGCCGCCGCGGCTCCGGCGTCGGTGGCCGCTTTGACCGCGGCCACGTCGCCGCGCACCAGTGCTGTGACATATCCCGAACCGATCTTTTCCCATCCCACCAGCGTGACCTTGGCGGCTTTGACCATGGCGTCCGATGCCTCAATCATCGCCACCAAGCCGCGAGTTTCGATCATTCCTAACGCTTCACCCATTCCGTTGCCTCCCTTTCGAAATGCCAAATGACGGCTCCTGCCGTTGCCTTATACGCTAGGTCCAAGGCTAATCCTTGATTTTTCGGGCAGCTTCCGCAATTAAGGTCGCCAATTCTTCCGGGCTCACACGGAATCTCTCCGGTTCCGTGGGTGGCGAACCGGCCACGGGGCAGCTCTCGGAGCGAGCCAGATTGCGGGCGCTTGTGCCAAAATATTTCTGCCGTGCCGCCACGAGTTTATCCACATCACTTTCGGAGAGCAAGACCTGCCGTCCCAACAGTTCGGTGACCAAGGAAATCTTGGCAAAGTGCTCCACCGTTTCCATGCGGAAGTACGCTTGCATCAAATCCGCCCCGCAGGTGACCACGCCATGATTGGCCATCAGGATGGCGTCATAAGAGCTCACCAGCGGCGCGAGGGCTTCGGTCAGCTCCGGTGTGCCCGGCGTTCCGTAAGCCGCCAGCGGAATGCATCCGAGCGAGAGCACCACCTCCGAGATCAGCGCCTTGTTGAGCGACAAGCCCGCCGCCGCGTAGCCGGTGGCCGTCGGCGGATGGGCATGCACCACCGCCTGGACGTCCGGCCGCCGCCGATAGATGAGCAGATGCATGGCAATTTCGCTGGTGACGTTGCGCCGCCCGGAAATTTTTCTGCCCTCCTCATCCACCACCACCAAGTCGTCAATCGCCATCATGCCTTTGCTGATCGTTGTGGGGGTGGAAAGAATGCGGTGGTTGTCGAGCCGCGCTGAAATGTTGCCGTCGTAGGCCGCCACGAATCCGAGGCGATGAATCCACCGCCCGATTTCCACGATCTGTTCTCGCAATTGGTCTTCTGTGTGGATCATTGCACTGACGTGAGCGGTCGGCCGCACCATCAACCGCATGGCGCCTCAAACCGAATCGCACCTCACGTTACTGGAGGCCAATCCGTTTGTCAAGCTAGGCGAATCCCCGCGGCTGCCGCGGGTTGGGCCCGGAAAGGCACTCCGCGGCGATGCTCACGGGGCCTTCAAAATCACGACTTCGCGTCGGCCGGAGCGGGTTAAAAACGTCTTGGCGCTCGTGCCCGACGCGAGCTGTTCCACCTCTCGATTACTCACGGCGGGATAAGGAAAGTTGCGTTGGCCGTGGCCGCCCATGCTGAGCGTTTGAAGGGTTTCAAACCACCAATAGGTATCCACGCCTGCCGCGAGCGAAGGTTCGCGGAGCAAGCAAAAAAATACGCCGCCTGGCTGGAGCAGACCGAAAAGCTTCTCCACGAGTTTGCCTCGAGACTCTCGCGGCAGCAAATCGAGCAAGTGCCAGGCACAGATCACCGTCAAGGAGGCCGGCGGAATGCGAGGCAACCGCTCCATGAAAGCTTGCGGATCAAAAACCAGTTTTTTCCCTTCAGGCTTCCAAAGCGCGGGATCGCCTCGTTGCAAAGGCGCAATGGCGTCAGCCACATAAAGCTTGGCGCGGCGTTGGAGCAGGACGCGAACCGTGGAGGCGGACACCGGGCCACAATCAAGGAAGCGCGGGCGTGGTGTGTCGCGGAGATACTTCCAAAGCCATTCCAAAGCGGGGCTTGCCGCCGTCGGCGTGGCGGCAGGTTTTCGGGTTGTCTCCGCCTTCGATGGAGACATGAAGTGACGCTTGGATCAAGCAAGCTCGCCCTGTGGCGAGAGGGAAGTTCTCCCTGGAGTTCGGCGGGCGGGTGAGCTCGGTCGCCGGCGACCCTCACGAGCGCAAGCGCCGTCAGTCGTTATCGTAAGCACTTGCGGCCGTGGTGATCCGCGACTCTTCTCCCTTGCCTTCGCGGAGGATGTCAATGCTGCCCTTAAAGTAAGCGCCTTCCTCAATCGAAACGCTCGCCGCGGTCAAGTCGCCTATTACGTTCCCGCTCCTGCGCACTTCAATCTTTTCCCGCGCGCTCACATTTCCGTTGACGGATCCCAGAATCACGACCTGCCGGGCGTGAATCTCTGCTTTCACCTTGCCGTTGGCTCCGACTGATAGACAATGATCCTGAAGGTTAACCGTGCCCTCGAATTGCCCCTCGATCAACAAATCCTCGTTGGCCGAGAGTTCGCCTTTGAGCACGATCGACCGCCCAATCACCGCCTGCACCGGCGAGGCTGAGCTGGAAGTTGGTTCTCTGCGGATGGTTTCGGGCATGGGAGTTTCCACCTTTGCTATAAGGGGAGGAGTTACCGGGGTGGGTCGGGGATTAGGTAAGTCGGATTGGGGCTTCTTTTCCCACCACATGGCATCCTCCCGCCCCCTCCGGCAGCAGCGGAGG
>JAKASC010000162.1 GCA_021828245.1 Acidobacteriota bacterium | reverse complement strand
CCGATCTCGGGGCATCCTTGCTCCATTAACTCAGGCGATCACCGACGGCCGGCCCTTCCTCGGCATCTGCCTGGGTCTCCAAGTCATGTTTGAATCGAGCGAAGAGGCCCCCGAGGAATCTGGACTGGGGTTGTTCGCGGGCCCGGTGCGTCGCTTTGAGGGTGTTTTCAAAGTGCCCCACGTCGGTTGGAGCCAATTGGAGATCAAGCGCGCCGGCGGAATCCTGCGCGGCATTCCTAATGGCAGCTTCGCTTACTTTTGCCACTCTTACTACGCTCCAGTGACACCGCACACGACCGCCTTCACAGAGTACGGCCAAACCTTCAGCTCCGTCATCGAAAAGGGCACGGTCGCGACGGTACAATTTCACCCTGAGAAATCGGCCGATGTCGGATTGCAGGTTTTAAGAAACTTCTTGGAGGGCTAGAAACCGGACATCTGGCAGGCCATGCCTGCGGCCGGGAGGCGATGCGCGGTTGACGTATCGAATTTGACTGGGAGCAGCGATGTTTGCCAAGCGCATCATTCCGTGTCTCGATTGCAAGGATGGGCGAGTCGTCAAGGGCGTGCAGTTTGTCAATTTGCGCGATGCCGGCGATCCCGGCGAGCTGGCCGAAGCGTACAACCGCGAAGGCGCGGACGAGCTGGTGATGCTTGACATTTCCGCTTCCCGCGAAGGGCGCGCGACGCTGATGGAAACCGTCCGTCAAGTGGCTCGCAAGCTCTTTATTCCGTTGACGGTGGGCGGCGGCGTGAGAACTTTCGAAGATGGCCGGCGGTTGCTCGAGGCGGGCGCCGACAAAGTGGCGGTGAATACGGCTGCTGTCGAGAACCCGAACCTCATCGCGGCGCTGGCCTCAAGTTTTGGCCGACAGGCGATTGTCGTTGCCATTGACGCAAGGCGGCGACCCGGCGAGACCGCCGCTTGGGAAGTCGTCACTTATGGCGGAACGCACCCGACGGGCCTCGATGCCCTCGATTGGGCCAAGCAAGCCGAGTCGCTCGGCGCCGGAGAATTCTTGCTCACTTCGATGGATGCCGACGGGACTCGACGGGGCTTCGACTGCGAACTTACGCGCCTCATCGCGCGTGCCGTTCACATTCCGGTAATTGCCTCGGGCGGGGCGGGACGGCTGGAACACTTTGCGGAAGTCTTTCGCGACGGTGCGGCGGACGCGGCGCTCGCAGCTTCCATCTTCCATTTTGGTCAACACTCCATCCGCAGCCTCAAGGAGTATCTGCGCAAGGAGGGAATTCCGGTGAGGCTTTGAACCAAGGCTGGAAGGACCGCGACTTTCAGGCACCATAACTTCAGCGGCATCATTCTATGATAATTCCCTGCATTGATCTCATGGGACGCAAGGTCGTCCAACTCGTCCAGGGGCGGGAGAAGTTCCTGGAACTGCCCGACCCCCTGGCGGTGCTGGAGAAATTCTCGGAATACCCCGAGATTCAAGTGATTGATCTGGACGCGGCGATGGGGGGAAAACCACAGGCCGACTTGGTCCATGACCTCTGCCGTCGCAAGCCCTGCCGCGTGGGCGGAGGCATCCGCAGCATTGAGCGGGCGCAGGAAGTTCTTGCGGCCGGCGCCAAAAAAGTCATCGTGGGCAGTGCGGCTTTCACCCGCCTCGGCATCCGCCGTGAGTTTTTGCGCCCGCTTGCGGCGGCCATTCCCCGCGAGCAAATTATGATCGGCGTGGACTGCCGGGGTGACCACGTGGCCATCCACGGATGGCGAGAAACACTGCCGATGACCTCCGCCGAAGCGCTGCCTCAGCTTGAGCCGTACGCTTCAGAATTTCTCTGCACGTACATTGACGCGGAAGGTCAACTTCAGGGCACGAACCTTGAATGGTTTCGCCGCCTGCGGTCCTTCACTCGTCTGCCCATCACCGCTGCCGGCGGCATCACCACCGACGAAGAAATTCAAGCGCTCGAGCAACTCGGCATGAATGCTGCCCTGGGCATGGCCATCTATCGGAAGGTGTTTCCTGAACTGTTTGCTCGCTATCCGAGCGGGCCCGCAGAGGAATCATCCTCCGCATAGCATGGCCGCGGAGCCCACTCCTTGCTTGCTCATGCCCCGCAGGCAAGTTTGCCCCAAGGGAAGCGCGTGGCGCGCCATCTCCTACACGACGCGGGAAGCCGTGCCACACGGCCCTCTTGCTGGCTCATCCTGGCGGGAGTCGGGGAGAGGTGCGACGCTCGTCGCCGAGGAGATTTCGCGCCGTCAGCCGCTTGAATAGGACACAATAGGAGAGAGTCAGGTGGAGGAAGCCATGCCGGAGCCAACTCGGGAGCGCCTCGAAGCAGATGTGCTCATCGTGGGGGCCGGGCCTGCCGGGCTCAGTTGCGCGCTGCGGCTAACGCAACTTATCCGAGAGTACCAGCACGGAGCAGGGCTTGAGCCCGCTCCGCTTTCGCCCGAAAGTATTTACGTCATCGAAAAAGGAAGCGAAATCGGCGCACACTCGCTTTCGGGCGCCGTGCTCGATCCCAAGGCCCTGCGCAAACTGGTTCCCGATTATGAGACCTGCAAGCCGCCGCTTGGAACTCCCGTGGCGGACGAGGCTGTTTATTTTCTGACCGAGGGCGGACGATGGAAGCTGCCGGTCACGCCTCCCTTTCTCCGCAATCATGGCAACTTGGTTGTTTCTCTCAATCAGCTTGTCAAATGGATGGGAAGGCTTGCGGAAGACGCGGGCGCAAATCTATTTCCCGGCATTGCGGGGGCGGAATTGCTTTATGAAGGCGAACGCGTGGTCGGTGTTCGCACCGATGACAAGGGTTTGGACCGGAACGGCCATCCCAAGCCGAATTTCCAGCCGGGTTATGACATCCATGCTCAGGTTACGGTTTTGGCGGAGGGGCCGCGCGGCTCGCTGAGCAAGCAGGCCATTCAGCGGCTTCATCTTGACCGCGGCTCAAGCCCGCAGAATTACAGCATCGGCGTCAAAGAGCTTTGGGAAGTTCCGCCGGGTCGCCTCAAGCCGGGCACGGTGATCCACACGGCAGGCTGGCCTCTTGAGGCTCGTCAGTTTGGAGGAGGCTTTCTTTATGCGCTGACAGAAACGCGACTGGCCGTCGGGTTGGTCGTCGGGTTGGACGAGCGTGACCCTCGCTTCGACGCGCACAATGCCTTCCAACGGTATAAGACCCATCCCTGGCTGCGGGAGCAACTTCACGGCGGCCAGATGGTCCGCTATGGCGCGAAGACCATCCCCGAGGGTGGTTACTTTGCGATTCCCCGGACCGTAGCGGATGGCCTTATCCTCATCGGCGATGCCGCCGGCTTTCTGAACTCCCAGCGGCTGAAGGGCATCCATTTGGCCATGAAAACGGGCATGCTGGCCGCGGAGACTATTTTCGACGCGTTGTTGAGACGGGACAGTTCGGCCGAAGCCCTCAGGCAATTCGAGCGGCGATGGCAAACAAGCTGGGTTAAGGAAGAATTGTGGCGGGCGCGAAATTATCGCCAAAGCTTTGGCCGTGGCCTTTGGTCCGCAACTTTCCATGTGGGACTCCAGTTGGCCACGTGCGGCCGCGGGTTGCGGTCCCGCTATAGGTCACGGCCTGATTATGAGTCCATGCAACGGCTCGAGGATTGCCAGGCTTCGCCTCCGCCGAAAACCAAGCCCGACGGCAAACTCACGTTCGATAAATTATCGGATGTCTATCACTCGGGGACCCGCCACGAGGAAAATCAGCCGTCGCACTTGCACATTGCCGACTTCAACATCTGTAACGGGCGCTGCATTGTCGAATACGGGAATCCGTGTCAGTATTTTTGCCCCGCCGCGGTTTATGAGATGGAGACGGACAGTGGCGGGCAAGGAAAACATTTGAGGGTCAACAGTTCGAACTGCGTGCACTGTAAGACGTGCGATATCGCTGATCCCTATCAAATCATTACTTGGGTCCCACCTGAGGGTGGCGGCGGGCCGCACTACGACGGGATGTGAGCGCCAGGGCCAGAGACGATGCGTGCTAGCGAGTTTGAATTCCGTCGGCGCGGATGGTTCTTCTTCGCACTTTTCCTATTGACGTTTGGCTCTTATGCCTTGCAGCCCGTGAACTCCGCGGAATGGCTGCTCAGGGTGACGGGTCGCGTCGCGCCACCTGCGTGGGGAGGAGCGGGACGCTGTATCTTTGCGCTCGGCGCCTTGCTGATTGGTCTTGGGGCCTGGTTAAGGACATGGGGGACAGCTTATCTTCATAAGGAGGTAGTGCGGGACAAAGTCGTGCGGGCCGATCGCTTAGTGGCGGACGGTCCGTATCGTTTTGTGCGAAACCCGCTTTACCTCGGCAACATTTTGCTGGCGATCGGGTTTGCCCCGATGGCTCCTCCTTTGGGCGCCGTGGTCCTGGTGGGTGGGATGGTGTTTTTGGTGCTCCGCCTCATTGGGCGCGAGGAGGCGGCGCTGCTTGAAAAACAAGGCGAAGCCTACCGTGAATATTTCGCGCGAGTGCCGCGGCTTTGGCCGGCCCTGCGGCCTCGAGTGCCCCCCGGGTTGGCCGAGCCTCACTGGGGACAGGCCTGGGCGGCCGAAATATGGATGTGGATTCTGGCCGTGGCCGCCGCCGTTTTTGCTATCACGCTTGAGGCCGGCCTGTTTGATGGCATCGTGTGGAGCGGGTTGGCGGTTTACTTTCTCGTCCGTGCCTGGATGGTCCGACGCGCGCGCCCGCGCAGCGCCGGATGAACGTGAGAAATTCAGTGTGAGATAATTGCCCTATGGAGCCAGTTTCGGCGCGAGTGGCCACTACGGAACCCTCCAAGCCGCAAACTTCCGATAGCAACGTCCGAGCCGAACCGTCGCCGCGAAGCTTCACCCGCTGGCAGCGCGCCAAGATTTTTCTCGCAAGCTGGGTAGGCTTCTTTGCGGTTTCCACGATAGGCCGCACGCTCCGGGTTGACGTCGAGGGGTGGGAAAACTGGGAAGCCGGAAGGAAACTTGGCAAAGGGCTCATCTATACCTTTTGGCATCGGGAGATTTTTGCCGCCACGTGGTTCTGGCGTCATCGGGGCATTGTGGTGATGACCAGTCAGAATTTTGACGGCGAGTATATCGCCCGCATCATCCAACGATGCGGTTATGGAGCGGCGCGCGGCTCAAGTTCGCGGGGCGGAAGACGCGCTCTCATGGAAATGGCGCGGAGCCACGCGCGAGGGGTTGACTCCGCCTTCACCATTGACGGCCCGCGCGGTCCGCGCTACGTCGCCAAGCCCGGCGCGGTGTTGCTCGCTCAGTTGACGGGCGCGCCGATTCTCTGTTTTCACATCGCGCTTCACCGCGCCTATGTTTTCCGCAAGAGTTGGGACCTCTTTCAGATTCCTTATCCCTTCAGCCGCGCCGCCATTTGGATTGCCCCGCCCATCACGGTGGACCGTAACGCGCAGCCCGAAGAGCAGGCAAAAAAAGTGCAAGAGGTTCAAAAGACGCTGGATGAGCTGCGGGCGCGCGGCGATGCGTGGAGAAAGGCCCTGGCGGCCGGCGGCTCGACGTCACCGCCTGGGCGGAAAGGTTGAAACAACTCATTCTGCTTACAGGTTCCACGCCAGGCGCTCCAGGAGAGGATAAAGAGCTTCGACTTGTCGGCGAGTGGCTTCGAGCGTACCCGAGCAATCCACGACGAAGTCCGCTTGTCGAGCCTTTTCGTCCGCAGGCATTTGGCTCTGAATGCGCCGTTCAGCCTCGGCGC
>JAKASC010000161.1 GCA_021828245.1 Acidobacteriota bacterium | reverse complement strand
GCGACCATGGCACCCGTCATGGCCCCTACATGGCCTCCGCCCTTGACGTCTCGAACAGCTCGCAACATGGCTTTTTGGCCGTCCGCCAGCCGAACTGCGTCAATGGTGACGTTTAGTTTACCGGCCCGACCCAGGCGGCGCTTGGGCTGAGCTTTGGTGACTGTCCCCCAAGCTGTCGCGCCTTGGGGGATGACCACGATGCCGTTCACCTTGACTTCATTGACGACATGGAAATCCACTCGATCCCCAACGTGGGCCGTGCGGGAAGATACGGTTTCCATCAGCCGCAGCTTGACCGGGGTTCCATCTTGCAGGCGGAACGGCGGTTGAATGGCCGACACGCCCGCCGTCGTTTGCGCGTGAAAGGTTGTGGGAACCACAAAAAGAATTGCGGATAAAAGCAGAAAACGTAACCTGCGCACTTCATCATACGAAACCATCTGCCCCTCCTTCTGACCGTAGGATTCTGCCGATGTTATCGAGTCGAGTGCGCGGCGTCAATACGGATAATATTGAGGGTGGGGGCTGCGTCACCGAGGTCATTACGGCCGCGGACGGCCTGCGCCCGCGCGGTCTATCGAACCGACGGCGAGCAACTCTTCTTTTCGACAATGGCGAGCCTGAACGCTGCGAACGGTTCAAAACTGGCCGTTGAGCCGCCCGTCATTTCGACGGTGCAGGTATAATTGGGGTGTGTTGCAACTGACTTCCCCGACGCCCGCAGTAGATTGGGGCCGTGTGCTACCGCTGCGGCGCTTCGCGTGGGGCTCCGGTTCATTTCGGGAGAACCTCGCCGACAGAACCATTCTTGTGACCGGCGCGGGCGGCAGCATCGGGGCGGCGCTCGCGCGAGCCTTGGCGGGCGCACCCGTCCAGCAGCTCATCCTGCTCGATCATTCCGAGCAAAATCTTTACCAGATCGAAGCCGAGCTTGCGGCGCTGGCCGGCGTTCCGCCGCGGACAGCGGTTCTTGGCGATGTGGGCGACACCGCATTGCTCGAATCCCTCCTTCGGGAAGAGCGGCCAGAGATCATCTTCCACACAGCGGCGTTCAAGCACGTCCCACTCACGGAAGCGAACCCGTTCGCCACGATTCGGAACAACGCCTTGGCCACCTGGCATCTGGCGCGCCTCGCTGCCGAGCATGAGGTGCCGCGGCTGCTCCTGGTCTCGACGGATAAGGCGGCGAATCCACACAGCATCATGGGAGCGTCGAAACGTCTCGCGGAACTGGCGGTCCTTCGCTGGAATGCCCCGCGGAGCTGCGCTCGCGCGTTGCGCCTGGGTAACGTGCTCGGGTCCCACGGCAGCGTGGGTCCGCTTTTCGTGCGGCAAGTCGCGGCTGGGACGGCGGTGACGGTCACCGATCCCCGCGCTTCGCGTTACTTCCTAACCATAGAGGACGCCGTTCATCTTCTCTTGAGCGTCGCATCGCTTCAGCGCGAGGAAGGATTGTTTTTACCGGAAATGGGCGAGCCCGTGCGTATCACCGAGCTGGCGGAGCGTCTGCATCGCTTGGCGGGTGATTCGCAAAAACAGCTCAAGATACGGTTCACCGGCTTGCGGCCAGGAGAAAAGGTCAACGAAGATCTTATTTCCTCTTCCGAGACTTTGAAGCCCACAGCCTTACCGGGTGTCCATCGGATTGCAGGCAGGCCGGTGCCTCCCCACGCTGTTGATGTCGGATTCGACAAGGTACGTTCTCAAGTGGAAAAGCGCGATCTCGCCGGGCTGCTGGAAGCGGTCCGCGAACTGGTTCCTGAATACCTGCCAAGCCCCGAACTGCTCGAACGCTCGTCCTCCGTCGTCCCAGCCACAACCCCCCAATGACTGAGTCACGCCGCAAAATCGCCGTCATCACAACTTCACGGGCGGACTACAGCCATCTTTACTGGCCGCTGCGGGCCCTGGCTTCGCATCCGCGTGTTGACTTGAGACTGCTGGTCCTCGGAGCGCATTTGTCGCCCGAATTCGGCCGGACGATTCGGGAAATCGAAATGGACGGTTTTCCCATTGAGGCGCGCATCGAGTGCCTCCTTAGCTCTGACACGGACGTGGGCATGGCCAAAGCGATCGGCGTTGCGACGTTGGGCTTGGCCGACTATTTGAGCGTTCTTCGGCCGGATATTCTTCTGCTGATCGCCGACCGCTATGAGATGCTGGCGCCGGCTTCTGCGGCTCTTGCCCTGCGCGTTCCCATCGCCCACATCGAGGGAGGAGAAATCAGCGAAGGCGCCATTGACGACGCCGTGCGGAACGCCATCACGAAGATGGCGCATGTCCACTTTACCTCCACGTGGGCCGCGCGCGACCGCGTCATCGCCATGGGCGAAGAACCTTGGCGTGTTCATCGCGCGGGCGCGCCCTCGCTCGACTATCTGCGGAAGTCGGCGCTTTTGTCCCGGCGGCAACTCGAGCGAAAACTGGCGATCCGTATGGACATGCCAACCGCGGTGGTGGCCTACCATCCGGTCACGCTGGCCGTGGACACGCTTCAGGAAACGGCCGCGATCTTTGCCGCGCTGGAGAAACTGGACGAGCAGCTACTGTTCTGTTACCCCAATGCGGACGCGGGCAGCCGAGCTTTGATTGAGCGCACGCGGGCTTTCGTGACGTCCCGCGGCAAGGGACAGGTCTTCGTTAATTTAGACGCGGTCACTTACTGGAGCCTTCTCCGCCAGGCCGCGTATTTCCTCGGCAATTCGAGCAGCGGCATCATGGAAACTCCGTCGTTGGCGCTTCCGGCGGTGAACATCGGCATGCGGCAGCAGGGACGCGAACGGGCCCGAAACATCCTCGACGCCGCCGCCGAGCCGTCCGCAATTCTTGCCGCCGTTGCGGTAGCACGCAGCGAGGCGTTCCGAAAATCTCTCCGAGGCATGACGAATCCCTATGGCGACGGGCGCGCCTCGGAAACCATCGCAGAAGTGCTGACCTCCGTCCCCCTTGGGCCAAAGCTCCTTCTGAAGAGAGCTTATTCCGTGAGTTCGGAGCCGACCGCATTCCGCGGCCGAACGCGACCAAAAGAGAGAATCAACATCCCGCTCTCGGCGCCGGAAATCGGCGAAGAGGAAATTTCGGCCGTCAGCGCCGTGCTCCGCAGCGGCCGCCTGAGCCTCGGTCCTCGGTTGGACGCTTTTGAATCCGCTGTCGCCCATTACACCGGCGCCGAGCACGCGGTGGGTGTGAGTTCCGGAACGGCGGGCTTGCATCTCGCAGTGCGCGCGCTGGGCCTGAAGGAAGGCGATGAAGTGATTCTTCCCTCCTTCACGTTTATCGCCGCCGCCCACGTTCTTCGTTACGAGCGAATTACGCCTGTCTTCGCCGACATTGACCCTGTAACCCTCAACCTGGCGCCCGAGAGCGTTGAGGCGGCCGTCACTCCACAGACCCGCGCCATCTTGGCCGTCCATACTTTCGGGGTTCCTGCTGCCATGGACAAGCTGCTCGCGATCGCCCGGCGCCGGAACCTGTTTTTGATTGAGGATGCCTGTGAGGCGCTGGGGGCGGAGTGGCGCGGACGGAAGGTCGGGACGCTTGGCGACGTGGGAATATTTGCCTTTTATCCCAACAAGCAGATTACCACGGCCGAAGGAGGAATGATCGTGACGCAAAATGCCCGGCTTGCAGCGCGCGTGCATTCCCTGCGCAACCAGGGTCGCAGCGCGCCGGGCGCTTGGTCCGAGCCGTCTGAGGTGGGGTACAACTACCGGCTTTCGGAATTGCACTGCGCGCTCGGCCTCGCTCAAATGGCACGCATTGAATCCATTCTCGCGCGCCGGGAGGAAGTGGCCCGCGACTATCACCGGCGACTGGCGCAAGTTGCAGAAATCGAGCTTCCGCCGCTGAATTTACCGCGGCAGCGCATCAGTTGGTTTGCGTATGTCATTCGCCTTAAGGAGGGCTTTACGGCACCGCAGCGCGACCGCATCATTCGCCAAATGCAAGCCCGAGGCGTAGCGTGCGGCCGCTACTTTGCCCCGATTCATCTCTCGCCGATTTATCGCGCAGAAAAGCGCCAGCCTCTGCCGATCACCGAATCGGTCTCGGAACGCGTCATCGCCCTCCCTTTTTTCAACCGAATCACTCCCGCGCAGATTGAAAAAGTGTCCTGTTCTCTTCACGAGTTGGTGAATGGGGCTTTGAGACCGGAATCAATGGTCGGGCGGCGGGGCACCGTGCTAGACTGATTCATTCTCTCAGTTGCGAGACGGACATGACGGCGCGCATCCTGGATGGCAACAAAATCCGCACTGAAATCATGTCGGAGCTAGAGGCCGAAATCCGCGCGCTGAAGGCTGCCGGCGTCACGCCGGGATTGGCGGCGGTCTTGGTAGGAGACAACCCTGCGTCGCAGATTTACGTTCGCAACAAAGTCAAAACCTGCCAATCTCTCGGCCTGCACAGCGAGAAAATCGAATTGCCCGCGAGCACGACGACGCAAGAGTTGCTGAAGCTGGTGGACCAATTGAATCGGCACGAAGAAGTGGACGGCATCTTAATTCAGCTTCCGCTCCCGCCGTCGGTGGACACCCAGGCTGTGCTCGAGGCGGTTAACCCCGCCAAAGACGTGGATGGTCTTCATCCCTTCAACATGGGTTGTTTGTTGAGCGGCCGCGCGGGCTTGGTCCCCTGCACGCCGGCCGGCGTGATGGAGATTCTTCGCCGCAGCCAAATCGAGCTGGCGGGCGCGCAAGCCGTCGTCATTGGCCGAAGCAATTTGGTGGGCAAGCCACTGGCTCTCTTGCTGCTGCGCGAACATGCAACGGTCACCATCGCCCACTCCAAAACACGCCAACTGGCTGCTCTCGCCCGCCAAGCCAACATTCTGGTGGCGGCGATGGGCCGACCCGCGTGGGTGACGGCGGAATTTATCAAGCCGGGAGCCACCGTGATTGACGTGGGCATCAATCGGCTGACCACGGCGGAGGAGATTCGGCGAATCTATCACGACCCTGCCGAGCCCTTGCAACAGCTTGAGGCCAAAGGGGCTCTGCTCCTGGGCGACGTGCAGCCAGAAGACGCGCGGGAAAAGGCTGGAGCCTTCACTCCGGTGCCGGGCGGCGTCGGTCCGCTCACCATCGCCATGCTCATGGTCAACACGGTTCGCGCGGCGCAGCGACGCCGAGGAGCTCGGGCTGCCCGGCTCTAAAAATCAACGTGCTCCCGATTGTCATCCCCAGGTTCTTCATCCATGAGCTATTTTGGCCTGACGGGCGGCATTGCTTGCGGCAAAAGCACGGTTGCCGGTTTTCTTAAGGAGTTCGGCGCACATATCCTGGACGCCGACCGCATTGGGCACGAACTTATCCGTCCGTCCCAGCCAGCCTATCATGAACTGCTCGGAGCCTTCGGCGAGGGCATTCTTGCGCCGAGCGGCGAGATTGACCGGAAGCGGCTGGGCACCCTAGTCTTCGCGGATCGTGAAAAGCTCCGCCTCCTGAACGCCATTCTCCACCCGCGAATCATTGAGCGCGTCGAAGAGATGGCAGCTCAGCTTTCTGGGGCCAACACAGGCGCGGTGATTGTGGTGGAGGCGGCGCTCATGTTTGAAGCCGGGATCGGAAAGCGATTTCGGAAAGTCATTGCGGCCTGGTGTCGCCCGGACCAGCAGCTCGAGCGCCTCATGGCCAAAGCCGGCTTGCCCCGCGCCGAGGCTGAACGGCGCATTCAGAGCCAAATGCCTGCGGACGAAAAGGCTCGACAAGCGGACTTCGTCGTGGATTGCTCGGGTACGCTCGAAGCCACTCGCCGACAAGT